>JARKQW010000444.1 GCA_029974695.1 Syntrophobacteraceae bacterium
CGCCGGGGTCGTGGGCATGGACCTCGGGGACGTGGCCGGGGATGGAAAGAACGAGATCGTTACGGTCACGATGAACAAGGTCACCGTGTCTCGCAGGGAGGGCCAGGGTCTGAAAACCATCGGGACTTTCAACGGTCAGAAGGTGGACCGTTTCCTCAACGTTGCCCTGGTGGACCTCAATCGGGACGGAAGGGCCGAGATCTACGTTTCCAACCTCCGCAAATACAACACTTCCAGGCCCGTCTACGGTGAATCCGCCATGGGCGGGGGCGGAGGTGCCGTCGAGGACCTGGCTTCCTTCGGCCTCAGCTACGACCAGGGAAAGCTGCAGGTAGTTTGCGATCGGGTCGGTTACTTTCTCAACGGAGTGGATTTCCCCAAGAGAGGAAAAGTCCTGATCGGCCAGGAGAAGGGGCAAATCACCGAAGGGGCCTTCAAACCCGGTATTTTCGAGATGCAACTCCGAGGCAAGGGCCTTGCGCCCTCTTCCCCCGTTGGGGTCTCAAGCCGCTGCAACGTTTTCAATTTCGCCAAAGCGGACATCAACGGCGACTTGATGGAGGAAACCCTTTTCATCGACAGCGCCAACCGCCTGGTGGTCCTCAGCGCTTCGGGAGACCAGTTATGGAAGGGCGATCGCTACTTTGCCGCCACGACCAACTCCTTCGAAGCCAAGGTCATGGACCGCCGCTTCAACCAGGTGGATATGTATGCCATTCCCAGCAACATTGTCGTCACCGACCTCAACAAGGACAACATCCCGGAGATCGTGGTGACCCGCAGCTTGGATGTGCTGACCCGATTCCTGCCCGAAGGCCTCAAGCACTATGAACGGGGAGAAATCGTGTCCTTGTCCTGGGACCAGATGGGAATGGTGGAAAACTGGAAGACCCGTGAAGTCAACGGGATGATCAGCAACATCCGAGTCGGGGACCTCAACAACGACGGCACCACGGAACTGGTGGCCAGCCTGATCATGGCCAGGGACCTTCTGAAATTGTGGGAATCCAAAAGCACGATCTTCAGCTACGATTTGAACATCTCCCCGGCCAAAACCGCTGCCAAGCTTCCGTAGGAGGCACCCCTGAGCGGCTCTCGGAAGGATCAAACGCGCCGCTCCATTCCGGTAGCGCAAGAAAAGGAGAGGCGGGTCTCCCACGGTTGGGAGACCCGCCTCTCGGCTCTTTATGGGCAATCTGTTCGGGGAAGCGCAAGGCAATGGGAGCGGTTCTGTCGAATGGAGATCGGATCCGGGAAGGAAGGGAATCCACGAGAACAGCCCGAGCTCGTTGGCGGAAGCGAATGGATCAGGGATCCTACAGGTCGTAATCTCCCTCGACTTCCAGGATGTACTCCCGGTCCCTCTGGCCGGGTTTCACCGTGAAGGTGCCGTTGCCCTTGAGATTGGCCAGCTTTCCGATTCCCTTGTAGGCCTTCCAGGTCCCCTTGGTGAGGTCTCCTTCCCTGGCGCCCTCATAAGAGGTGCAGACGGAGCCTTCTCGGAAATTCGTGATGGCATAGCCCTTCATGGGGCCGTTTCCCCGAATTCGATCATGAAAGGTCACACTGCGCCGGGAGACAAACTCTCCCGCCACTCCAACCTGGTAATCGATGGGCTCGCCCTCCATCTCCACCAACATGAGCGAATGATCGAATTCATCATGCACATACAGCATTTCCCGGCGTGTAACCATTAGACGGTACGTGGCTTTGCGTTTCATAGCTTCCTCCTTTAGACGTCAATACACAGCCCAATCTCCATCGGTCCATGGGATTCATTTAGCACAAGACCCGCAGACCCGAACACAAAAAAAGCACAACGGGGCCCGTCTGCTTCCGTTCCCGGGTGCTTTTGGGGGGCCGACCCTACGGGCCGCAAGCCTTCTCGACCCATGGAGGATGGCCGAGATCCGGGAGTTTCGACAGGAGCAGGATTCCTACGGAATCAAGTCGCCAAAGAGAAGAGACCACGACCGCTTCGAGGGGGGGCATATGGCCCGCCCCCGCAGCAATAGGCGACGGTCCGCCAAAGCCGGGATCCTTCACCCCACGCCGGAAGCACCGTGGAACGGAGAGTCACCGGCAGGGATTCCTCTTCGGGATAAGGTCAGGAGGAAGCTTCCTTATCTGAAGGAGAAAGAATGCCCTGGACGGCCTTCCGAACCTTCTCCAGGTCCTCGCTTTTCATGCGCAAGGCCTTTAGGTTCCCGTCCTTTTCCACCCAGACGGTCCGGAGCGATTCAGGGCCTGTCTCGTCCTGGTTCCAACCCATCACGGCCAGCAGCTGCGTCTGGGACCATAATTCAATCCGCCCGAAGGGGTTTTGGGGAAGCGGGGGAACCGGTTCCACTTTTTGGACGTACTCCAGCTGGTTCAAATCCCACAACAGGGACCGCACCTGCCAGGGCTCCTTGAGTGCCTCGGGACCTTTTCCTTCCCGGGCCAATCCCCACTTGTCATCCATACGAACGGCCTGCCGGTGCAGATCCCCCAGGCGCAGGTCCGCTTTTTGGACGACATCGGGTTTCACACCGACCACGGATCGGTCCTCCAGGTCCCGGGGCGTCTTGGGCAATTCGTTGAGGAGGCTTGCCTCGATCCAGGCCACGGCACCGAGCTCGGAACTATAAGCCCGAACCCGTTTGCCGTCCTGATCCTTCTGCCCTACCAGGAGGAAGGCCGTCCGTCCCTCTCCCAAATCCACATCCACCCGCAGGAAGGGAGAGTCCAGGCCGTGGGCCTTGAGGTCCTCGGGGCCCTCCGGAGGGAAATCCCGGGCGCGAAGCCACTGGACCTGTTCCACGGCATTCCGGACCTTCGATTCCTTGACGCTCACCTCGGGCTCCCCCGCAATTTCCCACCCGGGGGGCTTGTCCTGCTTCTTCACATCGACGATGCTGCCGTCCTGCCAGGCAAGCCTCAGCCCGACGATCTTTCCCGGTTCAAAGGTGAAGAGCTGTTTTCTGCGCAGGTCGTTCACCCCTCTGCTCATGGGTCCCCAGTCGCTGTGAGCGATGAGAAAGACCTCCGGTCGGTCCCCCTTCTTGACATAGTAGCCGCTGCCCGTGGGATTCTTTTCTCCCACCAGGAGCTCCATCCACGTCTCCTGCGAATGGAATCGGACCTTGAGGGACGGGTCGGCCAGACCGTAGGGGGTCAGATCCTGGGCAGCCGCAATCACTTCCCGTTCGGATTCGAGTTTGCTCAAGGTACTCACCAGGTCGTCCACAGCCGTTCGATCCGCCTCGGCCTGCACAGGCTCCAGGATCTTCCACCGGTCTTCCTTCTTGAGCACGATGGATTTCTGCCCCTTTGGATGAAGCTCGACGGCATCGAGGCTTTCCCGGGCGACCTGGAACAGGCGCTTGGCCTCTTTGTCCGCCGCCGCTTTCCGCTCGTTCTTCACCACCTCGAAGTAGTAGAAGTACCCGGCAACGACGCAGAAAACCAGTAAGTAGAGGAGCGAGTGACGCCACTTCATCTCTGAGACCTCCTGACTCGATACACCAACAAGCCGCAGGCCACAACGGTGAGAGGCACAAAGACCAGGAGCGTCAGGAACATTGTGCGGGCCTGACCGGGGGTCATGAGACGGGCCGTGCCGGTCTTCTGCCTGGGCTTGATGGTGATGAGATTTTCATCTTCGCCCATGAAATTGACCATGTTTAAAAAGAAATCCCCATTTCCGGACAATCCGAAGTAGGTATTGTCCGCGAAATCGGCGTCTCCCGCCACGATCAGATATCCCTTCCTGCCCGCATCCCCGGAAGGGTCGGAATCATCGGAATTGCTGCCGTCGGGTGGGGTCGGGGTTTCCTGGGCTGGACCTTTCCCCTGAGCTTCCCCTTTCTTTTGCTGGGAGGCGATTTCCGCGATTACGACGATGGACACGGGTCCGGCCGTGTCCTTCCCTTCGTCAAAGCCCGCCTGGCCCTTTTGTAGGAGATCCAGGTCCGTCTCCCCCCAGGCATTGGGGGAAGTGGAAGCCAGGGCCTCGACATGCACGTTGGGG
>JARKQW010000101.1 GCA_029974695.1 Syntrophobacteraceae bacterium
GGCCGGAAGAACAAACAAGAATGCCGTGACGTTCGAAGAGGAATTCAAACACCTGTGCGGCCGTCTGCAACTTGAGCTCGCAACCGGATCGGGGGATGAGGGAACGAAACGATGATCAACAGTTCCATCCTTCTCAGCATAACGACTTTCGCCTACCTGTTCTGTGCGGTGTTTTACCTGGCCGGGGTAGTGTTCCGCCACAACCCTCTCCTGAGAGTGGGCAGCCTGGTGGGCTTGGGGACCCTGGGAATTCAGACCGCAGGAATAGTGTTGCGTTGGGTCGAATCCTACCAGATAGGGTACGGACATGCTCCCCTCTCCAACCTCTACGAGTCCCTGGTGTTCGCCGCCTGGGCCATCATGCTCATCTACCTGGTCCTCGAGCATCGTTCCAAGCACCGGGTCCTGGGGATCTTTCCCGCCCTCTTTGCCTTCCTGGCCATGGCTTATGCGTCTTTTTCCACCCAGGTGGACTCGAGAATTCAACCCCTGGTGCCCGCTCTCAAGAGCAACTGGCTCATCGCCCACGTCATTGCGTGTTTTCTAGGTTACGCGGGTTTTGCCGTTGCCACCGGCATCAGCATCCTCTACCTCGTTCGCAAGTCCCGAGCGGCGAATCCCCATCCCCGGGGAATCCTGGCCGCATTGCCCGAGCCGCGGCAACTGGACGAACTCAACTACCAGATGGTCCTGTTCGGCTTCCTCTGGCTGTCCATCGGGATCATCACGGGTTCCGTCTGGGCTAATTCCGCCTGGGGGACCTATTGGAGCTGGGACCCGAAAGAGACGTGGTCGCTCATTACCTGGCTGGTCTACGCAGCCTTATTGCATGCCCGTTCCATGCAGGGCTGGCGGGGAAGACGCGTGGCGTGGCTCTCTCTGCTGGGTTTTGGGTGTGTGCTCTTCACCTACTTTGGAGTCAATTTCCTGTTGAGCGGGTTGCACAGTTACGCTACTAAGTGAGCGGGGAGGTGAGTGGTGTTCGGGTTTGGAATGTTCGAGTTCTTGTTGATCGTGCTCATCCTGGTGCTTTTTTGCTACGGGGGAAAGAAGTTTCCCCAAATCGGGCAGGATTTGGGCAGGAGCATTACGGAATTCAAGAAGGGAATCCGAGGCCGTTCCGCCGCCCCAAAGACCCCCTCGGAGCAAAGTCGGCAGGAAACCGGCCGGAGCAATCCCAAGAGCCCTTAGGAGAGACGGCCTGCGGCCCGTTCGCCGGTCTGTTCTCAAACAACAAGGAGCCAACCAACCATGTTCGGCATCGGGTTCCCGGAACTGTTACTGATCATGGCCATCGCCCTGATCGTGGTGGGGCCGAGCAAGCTTCCCGACCTGGCACGCGCCTTGGGGCGAGGCTACGCCGAATTTCGAAGAGCGACCAACGAACTCAAGGAGACGTTCGAGCAGGACGAGACGGTCCGCGAAATCAAGCAGGAGTTTCACGCGGCTCAGCATCAGATCCAGTTCGACAAGCTTTACCCCGATCCCAATGAGGCCAAAGAAGTTTTGAGTTCCTCCGCGGAGATCTCGCGGACCCCCCTTGATCCTTCACCCGGGCCGGAATCGGAGGCAACTCCGGAGGTGCCCTACGGCGAGGAGACGAGTGACCGGACGGAGGACCCCGTACCCTTGGAGGACTTCATGGAAACGGCCGGCGAACAGCCCCAAGGACCGGTCCCCCCCTCGGAGGGCGGCCCGACCGCGGCGGGAGCGTCCCCGGAGAGTCCTCCCCATGATTCGAACGGACCCAAGAGCGCATGAGCCCCCGTCGTCGCTGCAGCCCGTGCCGTCTCTCCTTCAGTTCCAACAGTGAGTCGAACCATGACCGCCACCAATGACAGGATGCCTTTTACCCAGCATCTGGAAGAGCTTCGAAAGCGGATGATCGTCTGCGCCATTGCGGTTGCCGTCGGTTTCCTCATCAGCTATGCCTTCAAAGAGAGCATCTTCGAAATCCTCATGAAACCATGGGTGGAAGCCCTCCCCAAAGGGCAATCGGCCAAGCTCATCTATACGGCCCCCCACGAGGCGTTTTTCACCTACTTGAAGGTTTCCCTCATTGCGGGCTTTGGCCTTGCGGTTCCCGTAATCCTTTTTGAGTTCTGGCGATTCATTGCCCCCGGCCTCTATGAAAACGAGAAGCGATACCTCATTCCCGTGGTGTTCTTCTCCAGTTTCTTCTTTCTCGGGGGAGCCCTCTTCGGCTATTTCATCGTATTTCCGGTGGGATTTCAGTTCTTTACCTCTTTTGCTACCGAATACATCACGCCCATGGTGAGCACCAAGGAGTTTCTCACCTTTTCCACCAGGCTCCTTCTTGCCTTCGGGTTCGTATTCGAGTTGCCGATTTTTGCGTTCTTCCTGGCCAAGCTGGGACTCATCAGCTCCGCCTTTTTGCGACGCCAGCGCCGAGTGGCCATCGTGGTCATATTCATCGTCGCGGCGGCCTTGACTCCCGGTCCCGACGTCTTTTCCCAGATCCTGATGGCGGTCCCTTTGCTCATCCTTTATGAAATCAGTATTTGGATTGTTCACTTTGCCGCCAGGAAGGAATCGGCCCTGGAACCCACAGAGCAAAAACCGGCCGCATCGGACGCGGGAAAGTAGACCCCTCGTTTCCATGAGGACCTGAAGAATGATTGGAAAGAACGTCATCGTCGTGGCGACTCGAAACCGTGGCAAGTCCAAGGAAATTCGCAGTTTCCTGGAGGCTTTTCCGGTGGAGATCCTGGATCTCAACGATTTTGGCCCCATTCCGGAAGTGACGGAAGACGGGGAAACCTTCGAGGAGAATGCATACAAGAAAGCGGCGTTTACCGCCAAGGTTCTGGGGTTGCCCGCCCTTGCCGACGATTCCGGCCTCGAAGTGGAAGCTCTGGGGGGGGCCCCCGGGGTGCATTCCGCCCGCTATGCGGGACCCGGGGCCGATGATGAAAGCAACAATCGCAAGCTCCTGCTCAACATGCGCGAGATCCGGGAACGGTCGGCCCGCTTTTGCTGCGTGCTTTCCCTGGCTGTGCCCACAGGACCGGCCCTCACCTACACCGCGACCTGCGATGGAATCATTCTCGAGGAACCCCGGGGTTCCAGCGGTTTCGGGTACGATCCGCTCTTTTACTACCCTCCCATGGGAAAGAGCTTCGGAGAAATGACCCTCGAGGAGAAGTCAAGGGTGAGTCACCGGGGTAAGGCTCTCACGGAGCTGAAAAACGAGTTCCCCCAAGTCCTCCGCTGGCTGGATCAACGGGCGGAGGAGGAGAAAACCCTGCGGGGGCTCAAGGACATTTGTGCGGAGTAGAGCCGAGGGGTTTCTCTACCTTCGCGGATAGAACTTCTTCCAGGGTTGGCGTTCCGTTTGCCGCAGGTCCACCAAGGCAAGCCGCAGGGTCTTTACGGCCAGCTCTGCACAATGCTCTTCGTTGTCCGGCAGCGTCTCGAGAAAATCCCGGATATCTTCCTCAGAAATCTTCCAGGCTTCCTCCGTGGTTTTTCCCTCCACCAGATCCACCAGGGCGTTGGCACATGCAACCGTGTAGATGCAGCCGTGGGTTTGAAAGGATGCCGACCGGATCCGGCCATCTCGGACGATCAGAAAGATCTCGAGAGTGTCTCCGCACTCACGGGTGCATTTGCCGTATCCGTCCGCCTGGTGGAGGGCCTCACGCTTGTCCGTTCGCAGCGCCATTTCGATGAAGTTTGTGGAGTGGTTCATCCAGAATGCCAGACTCTTCTGATCCATCCCTACTTCCTTTTACACGGTTTGCGCAGAAGATGAGCTTCGAAACCCAATTCGAGCAAAGACTCGCCTTTGAAAGCCTACATCGGGTATTTTAGCCGGAACCCCCTGTCTTTTCAAATCATCCCGAAGCAGAGGTTGTGGGGGACCTTTGCGACAAACCTCTGGACAGAGTCGTGTCGGCCCGTTCTCCAAACGCTCTGGGACCGCAAGGTCCGTCAAACAACCCCGACAGACGTCCGGAACTCGCCCGGAGGGACCCGGATGCCCGTTTCTCAACCAGCCTGTCCCGTGCTCGTGGTCAGGCCCTCCCACCTTTGACCCCGGAAAGACCGCGGACCTTCCCCAAACAGGAAGAATTGCGGTTTGTTCCGGAGCACGATCTTCTCAAGGTCTGATGGAAGGAAAGAAGAAGCGGCGGTGACCGAACAGACTGCGCCTTCGGCAACGGACCCCGCCGAACTCGTACACAATTGGGGCTTGATTCAAAATTCCGCATGGTTGACAATGCGGGAACGATTGAGCTGGGTTTATCCCCGGATTCGAGAGACCGAATAAGGAGAATCGCGGCATGGTTTTGAAGAATGATTTCAGGAAGGCGTCGCTGTTTGTCTTTTTCGCTCTTGCCGTCATGATCCCGCTTTCCTGCTCCAGCGTCAGCAAGCAGAAGGGGGAACAGGAGGACCTTCAGGAGATCGCGGACGCTTTCAATTCGGCCGTTCGGTGGTCGGACTTCAAGACCGCCTGCGGTTTCGTTTTGCCCCCCCGGAAACAGGCGTTTTGGGATCAAATGGACGAAATGAGCAACACGGTTCGTATCATGGATTTCCAGATCCGGGAGGTGTCCGTTCCCCAGAAGAAGAACAGGGGGACCGTCATCCTCCGGTATCGTTATTATCATATGGACAGTCCGAACATGAGGACCAAAAACCTCCAACAGCATTGGATCTTTTCCGAACAGGAAAAATCGTGGTTTGTTGCGGAGCATAATCTTCAAAGCTTGATGGAAGGAAAGAAGAAGTAGCGGTGAAGGAATAGAGTGCATCCTCCAGCCCAATGATGGTTTCACGCAATCTTCGAGACTTCCCCAGCTCTCCGGAGAGATTTCTTTCCACGGAATCGTGACGGAGGCGGGCCTCACGACCCGTCAAGTCTCCAATCGGCTCAAAGGTTCCAGGGGTTTCGCCGTGGGCATCCTCGGCCCAAGGAGGTCCCCCGGAATGTTCCGGGCGTGTTCTCCCCTCCGGAACCACAGCCGAGGGGGCTGATCAGCGGGGGGAGAATCTTCTCCGCCTTCTTTCCCACATCGAGTAGCCACGGCATGCAGTCATGAGACGGGAAGAAGGTTCTTTCGGCCGTTGTATCCGGGACCTGCAAAGCACCTCGCCACACTCCGAGCGGGTGAGATCGAGGGCTCTCAAAGGACGGGCCGTTGCGGTGGAAACCGCAACCCCGGCCAATTGCCCGGACGCAGGCTTTCGCCCCCACGGGGGTTGCTCGTTCCTGCGGTTCCCTGGGCCGGCAGGGAGCGTGCTTCTCCTTCTTGTGTTTTTGGGCTGTCCATTTCCTGGGTTTGGTTTCTGCAGCCCCGGGAAAACCGGGGATCTTACGGACAAGGAAGCTTTGATCCTTTACGGAGAATTCCGGCAGATCCAGAGCTTCGGCTTGATTGCCGTTTCCCTGGTCGGCGACGCCGTCGGGATCGGGCTCGACCAAAAGGAGCTTACGGACTACCTGAGGACGAAGTTCCGGACCTATCTGCCGGGAGTGCGGCTGGAAGACGTGGCCGAGAACACGGATCGATTCCTCCGCCTCGTTGCCGACAGGGACAGGACGATCGGCAACGTTACGGTCCGCATATGGGTAATTGGGAACGAATACCCCGTGGCTTATCATGTCCGTTTTGACGCCGGAAATTTCAGCGATCCTGCCATCTGGTCCGAGGAAATCCTGGGACACGGATCCAGCAAGACGGCTCCGGGGGCCATTCGGAAGATCCTCGATGAAATGATGCAAATGTTCTCACGGACCTTCTTCCAGGTGCGGGGTCGGGAGTTGTAGCCCGGGGGGGACAACGGCCCCCTCGAACCTTCCCAACGGCGACGACAAACGGGATCCGGAAACCCTTTTGACGCGAGGCGAAAGTTCTTGAAATCCAAAGACATGGTTCGGGCCGGGTGGCTCATGGACGGATCTTCGGGTTCCATCCGCCGGGACGTCTTTCTCGAGATGGAAAACGGTTTCGTCACTGAACTGGGATGGAACGGATCGAGAGGGCACGATCCCTATGAAGACAAGTCTCACCGCAGGGTGTGGGACCTGTCCGACTGCACTCTGATTCCGGGGCTGATCGATTGTCATGTTCATTTGAGCATGTCCGGGACCCCGGACCGCGGGGAACGAGAGCACCAACTTTCCCGTACCTTCGAGGAAGTCAAGCCGGTCATCGAGGAACACCTCCGGCACCATGCCTCCCGAGGCATCGTGGCGGTCAGAGACGGCGGGGA
Organism: Syntrophobacteraceae bacterium; assembly: GCA_029974695.1. Taxonomy (GTDB): domain Bacteria; phylum Desulfobacterota; class Syntrophobacteria; order Syntrophobacterales; family Syntrophobacteraceae; genus JAGPLX01. The sequence continues at coordinate 6,244 of JARKQW010000101.1, forward strand.
CGCTCACGGGCATACTCTTTGGTATAAGAAGCGATGGATGAAAGAGGATTGTGTCCCCGTCCGTCTGAAGTCCCCGGGCAAGGCCTGGCGGTCTCCCGGCAGATACGGAAGACTTATCGGCGATCCTCCCCCCGAGGGAAGTTCTCTGGCCGATTGTGTCGCACGGTATGCTCGAAGCGCCGATCACGTGAAGATCGTGAACTCGGGACTGAACAGTCTTCGGGAATTTGGGAAAGAGACCTTGCCGCAATTTAACCTGGACGAACTCCGGATGGCCGTTCGACGGGGTGAGGAATTGGGACGGAAGACCATGGTTCACGCAAACGGCAAAGGGCCGGTGTCCATGGCCCTCAAAGCGGGATGTCACTCCATCGAGCACGGGTTTTTCATGCAGAAAGACAACCTGGAGAGGCTGGCGGAGCAACAAGTGTACTGGGTCCCCACCCTTTTTACCATGAAAGCTTACGCATCGCTCCTTGAGCCGGGCAGCCTCGAGAGCCGGGTTGCCGCTCTGAACCTCGAGTCCCAGTTGGAACAGGTCTCGAGGGCACGGGCCATGGGGGTCCTTCTGGCCGTGGGCACCGATAGCGGAAGCCTGGGCGTCCATCATGGGACTTCGTTTGTGGAGGAACTCAAGCTCCTGCAGGAAGCGGGGCTGGACCTTCACGAAATCCTTCGCGCCGCAACCCTGCACGGAGCCGCCTTGCTGGGCGTGGAAGACGAGTGCGGACCCCTGCGCGTGGGCTCGCCTGCCACATTTGTGGCCCTCTTGGGCCCCCCGTCCCGGCTGATCGAGTCCTTGAGCCGACCCACCGTGGTCTGTATTCGGGGAGTGGACGTGTTGCGGGGTTCCATGCCGATCCCCGGCCCCCGACCCGGTCCGCTTTGTTCCTTCCCCTAATGGAAGGAATCTGTTATAGACCTGAGCTGAACCGGCAGCCCAAGGGTCATTGCCCGCAGCCAAAGGCCGAACGCCCGTTCGGCATGGGATCAACCATTGCCGTCCATCGGCTCATGCCGTATCCCCGAAGTTGGGTGCGGATGGGCCGTGTCCGTGTTGGGGCAACCGTTCAGCCAAGCATCTTCTTTGGAAAAGAAGTCTCGAGGAGGTCCACGATTGAATCCGTTTTACAAGAACCTAGCGCTGTGGCTGGTCATCAGCCTCATGGTGATCCTGTTGTTCAACATGTTTCATCAGCCTCAGCCGTCCACCCAGGAGACCACATACAGCCAGTTTTTGAATTCGGTTCAGAAACGGGAAGTCACCAGCGTGACCATCCAGGGAAATCACGTCCTGGGGACCTACGTCAACGGCAAGTCTTTCAGGACCTTTGCACCCAGAGATGCGGAGCTCATTCGCAATCTGCGGGATCACGGCGTCGAGATCCAGGCCAAGCCGGAAGAAGAATCCCCGTGGTACATGACCATCCTCATCAGCTGGTTTCCCATGCTCCTGCTCATCGGCGTCTGGATCTTTTTCATGCGCCAGATGCAGATGGGCGGCGGAAAGGCCATGAGTTTCGGCAAGAGCCGGGCGCGGCTTCTCAACGAGAGCTCCAAGAAGGTCATGTTTGATGACGTGGCCGGGGTGGATGAAGCCAAAGAGGAACTCCAGGAAGTCGTGGAGTTTTTGAAAGACCCGAAAAAATTCACCCGCCTGGGAGGCAGGATTCCCAAGGGAGTGCTGCTGGTGGGAGCTCCCGGAACGGGCAAGACCCTCCTGGCCCGGGCCATAGCCGGGGAGGCCGGCGTTCCCTTTTTCACCATCAGCGGGTCGGATTTCGTGGAAATGTTTGTGGGCGTCGGGGCCTCCCGGGTCAGAGACCTGTTCATGCAGGGGAAAAAGAACGCCCCTTGCATCATCTTCATCGACGAGATCGACGCCGTGGGTCGTCACCGGGGAGCAGGACTGGGAGGCGGGCACGACGAACGGGAACAGACCCTCAACCAGTTGCTGGTGGAAATGGACGGATTTGAATCCAACGAGGGCGTGATCCTGATTGCCGCCACCAACCGTCCCGATGTACTGGACCCAGCCCTGCTGCGCCCGGGAAGGTTCGACCGCCAGGTGGTGGTGCCTGTCCCGGACATTCGCGGGCGCGAAGGCATCCTGAAGGTTCATACCTCCCGAAAACCTCTTTCTTCCGACGTGGATGTCAAGACCCTTGCCAAGGGGACTCCGGGGTTTTCCGGCGCAGACCTGGAAAACATGGTCAATGAAGCCGCCCTGTTGGCAGCGAGGAAAAACAAGGATTTCATCGACATGGCCGACTTCGAGGCCGCCAAAGACAAGGTCATGATGGGACTTGAGCGCAAAAGCATGATCTTGAGCGAGGAAGAAAAGCGGACCACCGCCTACCACGAAGCGGGACATGCCCTGGTGGCAAGGCTCCTGCCGGGGGCGGACCCCCTCCACAAGGTGACGATCATTCCGCGGGGGCGGGCCCTGGGACTCACCCAACAGCTGCCCCAGGACGACCGGCATACCTATTCCCGGGAATACCTGCTGGACAACATTTCCATCCTCATGGGAGGCCGTGTGGCCGAGGAATTGGTGTTCGACCAGCGGACCACGGGAGCCGCCAACGACATCGAACGGGCGACTCAGCTTGCCCGTCGCATGGTATGCGAATGGGGAATGAGCGACTCGTTGGGGCCGCTCAGTTTCGGAAAGAGAGAGGAACAGATCTTCCTGGGACGGGAAATTGCTCAGCACCGGGACTTTAGTGAGCACACCGCCGTTGAAATCGACCGGGAAGTGCGCCGCATCGTGGAGGAGAACTACCAGCGGGCCCGGGAGACCGTCAAGGACCACCTTGACCTGTTGCATGGGATTGCTCATGCACTCCTCGAGAGAGAAACTTTGGACCTTCGGGACATCGACGCCATCATTTCGGAAACCAGGCCCGATTTGGTGGAAAAGACCGCCGAGCCCGCCGGAGGGTCCGCATCCCCGGCCCGGGCTCAAAAAACCCCAGGAGATTCAAAGGAGGCCGTCTCCGGGTCCTCCCCGCCCGCCTCCCCCACGGAAGCGGATCCCGAGTCTTAAGCCCTCGGATGGAAGGGCCGGGGCCGGATCGAGTTTGCGCTGAAAACCTCTGAAACGAGAGTCCCATGAGTGTTTCTCCTCGAAAGACATTCCGCCTGGAGTTGGGCGACCGGGTCTTGGAGCTGGGTTCCCGGACCCTGATCATGGGGATCCTCAACGTGACCCCGGATTCCTTTTCCGACGGGGGCCGGTTCTCCGATTTTCCCCGGGCCGTCGAGCATGCTCGGGAATTGATCGCTGCGGGAGCGGACATCCTGGACGTCGGAGGGGAATCCACGAGGCCCGACGCCGACGGCGCCCCCCTGGACATCGAGCTGGACCGGGTCATCCCCGTCATTGAAAGCGTTCGGAAATTCTCCGACGTCCCCATCTCCATCGACACCACCAAGGCCGAAGTGGCCAGGCAAGCGCTCCGAGCGGGTGCGAACCTGGTCAACGATGTGAGCGCCCTGCGATTCGACAATCGCATGACCGACGTCCTGGCAGCCACCAAGGCCCCCGTGATCCTCATGCACATGCAGGGCTCCCCCAAAACCATGCAGAAACAGCCTTTTTACCACTCACTGCTTTCGGAAATCCTCGCCTTTCTGGAAGAACGCATCCAGTACGCCGTCGACCACGGCGTGAGCCGCAGT
>JARKQW010000103.1 GCA_029974695.1 Syntrophobacteraceae bacterium
GCAGACCGGGCCTTTTGGGCCGTGGTCCGGCGGGAGGCCCTCGAGGAGGCCTTGGCAGGCGGACTGGTGGACCAGTTCCGGAAAGCGGCGGGATCCCTCTCCCGGGAGATGCACCAACTGCGCTTCGGTCTCAAGCCCTCCGCCGTGTATTTCAACCCCACCGAGCGCTGCAATTTCAACTGCAGCTATTGTTACCTGCCCGAGGAAATGCGTCGAAACGGCACGACCATGACGGCGGCGCAATTGTCCCGGGCCCTGGGAATCCTTCGGGATTACTTCTCCTCGGTCCTGCCTCCGGGAGTGAAGCCCCAGCTGATTTTTCACGGCTCGGAGCCCTTGCTGGCCCGGGAGGCCGTCTTTGCTGGAATCGATGAGTATCGCGATGACTTTGTCTTCGGCATCCAGAGCAATGCAACCCTCCTGGACGACGAAGCCATCACATTCCTCGAGGATCGCGGAGTGGGCATCGGCATATCCCTGGATGCCCCAACGGCGGACCTGGCCGACCGCACCCGCAAGAACTGGAAGGGTGCGGGGGCCTTCGCGAACGTGGTGTCGGTCATCGAGAAGCTCTCCCCGTACCCGGCGTTCAACGTGATCACCACCGTGACCCGTGTCAATGTGGAAAGCCTGCCCGCCATGGTGGACTTCTACCACGGACACGGCGTGAGGACCGTCTTGTTCAACCCGGTGCGGGTCACCCGACAGGGGGGCCTGGATCTCAAGCCGGAGGATTCCGTGCTGGCCCGCCATTTCTTCCGGGCCCTGGACCGAGCCGAAGAGCTGTACCGGGAGACGGGCCGCAAGCTGGTGACGGCCAATTTTGCCAACATCCTGGCGGCAATTCTGGGCCCCACCAGCCGACGGCTCATGTGCGACATCACCCCGTGCGGAGGAGGCCGCTGTTTCTTTGCCGTTTCCGCCCGGGGGGAGGTGTTTCCGTGCAGCGAGTTCATCGGTTTTCCCCGGTTTAACGGCGGAAATCTCTTCAAGAATTCCCTGTCATCCATCCTGGGCGGCAGCCCCTTCCGGGACGTGACCTCCCGCACAGCGGAAAGAATCGTCCCGTGCGGCAACTGCGCCATTCGTCATTTCTGCGGGGCGCCCTGCCCTGCCGAGGTGCATGCCGTTTCGGGCACTCTGAACGCGCCCAGTCCCTACTGTGCGTTCTACGAGGAACAGGTGCGCTACGCCTTCCGGGTGATCGCCCGGGGTCGGGAGGAAGCATACCTGTGGGATGGGTGGGAAGAGGAAACCGAAGAGACGTTTTGTTGGAAATAGGTGAATTGCAGGGAATGTGAGGGCTCCACGGGCGCACCCCCTTCGCCTCTCCGACGACCCGCCAGGGTCGGGGACCCGGATGGGACGAGGGGGGTTGCCCTTCCCGGAGAAGTCCCGTGGGGACCGTACCCTCAGGACCCGGAGGCCGAAGACATGGCCCGGTCCACCCATTCCTTCAGGATGCGGGGGTAGGACGGGTCATGAATCACCGTGAACCAGCGGCCGTCCTCTCGACGCCGCACTTCCACCCGTTCGTCCCAAAGCCAACGAATGCATTGGCTGTAGAGTTCGTACTCGAGTTCGAGTCCCCGGGATCGAACCGCTTCGAGGTCCTCGTCGGGCCAAATGGGATAGACGGCCTGGGCAAGAATGGGACCCGTGTCCTCCCCTTCATCCACGACGTGGACCGTTACCCCGCCCCACTTGCACCCATAGTCAATGGTATCCTCGTAGCCGCGCCGGCCGGGAAAAGCCGGCAGCAGCGCCGGGTGAATGTTGAGGACCCGCCAGGGACGAGCCCCGTGGAAGTGAGCCAGAAAATGAGGCGTCACCAGCCTCATGAAGCCCGCCAGGCATAGGTAATCCGGCTGCCCGCTCTCGATCACCCGGATCATTTCGTTTTCGGCCAGAAGCAGGCGCACCAGTCGCCGGAGCCGTTTGGGCCGGTCCGATTCCCGGAGAATCCGTTGGCGTGAATCCAGGCTCTCCGCCAGAACTTCCAACTCGGGTGAGATCCTCGAATCCATGGCCCCGGAGAGATAGCGGGAATAGTCCACCACGTGGGAAGGAACCCCCGCCCTTCGGGCTCGAGTCAGGCCGTAGGCATCGGGCCGGTCGGCGGCTACCACGACCACCTTTGCAGGGAGAAGCCCGGCGGCGCAACGATCCAGAATGGCCTGCAGATTGGTGCCGCCTCCCGAAATCAGGATTGCCAGGCGAAGGTTTTTGCGGTTTGAGGCCATCCTCGTTCCTTTGAAACGCCGGAGTGAATGCCCGAGCCGAAGTCTCCCGACCCGTTCCGGACCGGCCGGGGCAATGTGGTTTCCATACTCGATGGATGACGGGCGGGGATTGCCGTATCTCTTTACGAGTCTTCCCGCCCCTCGACCTCGCCCAACGGGTTGACCCCACAGCCCGGGGATGTCCGTGAAGAGGAAAAACGGGAATTCCCTCCCCGGCTGTTTTAGCGAAAGTATTCCACGGCATTTCGGAAAATCCGGACCCCCTCCCCTTCCTCGGGAAGGGACGAGCCGATTCTCCGGGCTATTTCCTTGTGCAGGGTCCAATCCGGATGATTGGTCCAGTGGTTGAACGCTTCGGGATGGGGCATCAGGCCCGTGATGCGCCCCGTGGGGTCGCAAATGCCCGCAATGTCCCCCAAAGAACCGTTGGGATTGTGAGGGGCTTCCCCGTCGGCCGGTCGGCCGTCGGGGCGGATGTAGGTGAAGGCGACCTGTTTTTGGTCGGCCAGCCGATCCAGCACTGCGGGCGGGGCAAAGAATTTTCCCTCCCCGTGGCGAACGGGCAGCTCCAACCTTTGGATTCCCCGGCTCAGAACGCAGGGCGAGGAAGGATTGGCCGCCAGGTGGACCCACTGGTCCAGGAAATTGCCGCAGTCATTGTGGATCAGCGCCACCTCCCGTTTCAATCGGCGGGGTTCGAAGCCGGGCAGAAGTCCCAAGTTTACCAGGACCTGAAACCCGTTGCAGATGCCGACGACGATGCCCCCCTTGTCCACAAAATCCAGGAGGTCGTCCTTCATGCGGTGCTTGATCCGCATGGCCATGATCACCCCGGCCCCGTGGTCGTCCCCCCAGGAAAAACCCCCTCCGATCACCAGGATCTGGAACTCCTCGAGTCGTCTTTCCCCCAGGATGAGGCCGTTCAAGTGCACCCGTTCGGTCCGGGCCCCCGCCATTTCCAGGGCATAGGCCGTTTCCACGTCGCAATTGAGTCCGAAACCCGTCAGCACCAGAGCACGCACCGGTTGCATCCGTTCCACTCCTCTCCTATCCGTTCGAGGCCATCCAGGCCCGTCGAAGCTCCGCCAGAGGTTCCTCCAGAAGAACGTCCCCGGAACGTCCGCGAACCCGCAGCACCAGTTCTTCGATAACCCGGCCCAGCAACCCGCAGGGAAGGTTCCGAAACTGTTCTTCGAAATCCTCTTGCTGGGAAGGAGACACCGTCACCAGGAAGCGCCCGCAGGATTCGCTGAAAAGCACCCGGTCGTCCCGAAGTGCGGCGGGATCCGCAGGCACCCGGCTCAAGTCCAAATCGAGCCCCAGCTCGGCTCCCAGGGCCATCATGGACGCGTGAATTCCCAGTCCTCCCCGGTAGATCCCATGACACGATGCGAGAAGCCCCCGGGCGATGCAGTGTTCCACGGCCCGGTACAAAGGCAGGACGGTCCTCGGGTCCAACCGGGGCGCGTTGCGTCCCACCAGGCCGAACAGATCGTAGTACTCGGATGCACCCAGCTCGTCCCGGGTGATTCCCAGGATGTAGACCAGGTCCCCGGGCATTTTCGGCTCCATGGAAAGGGCCCGATGGACATCAGGCATGGTGGCGGTGGCCGTGAACTGGAGGGTCGGGAGCCCGGAAACCTTGTGTCGTTCCCCGAATGCTCCTTCCAGGTGCCCGTCCACGTACATGCTGTCCTTGCCGGAAAGCAGAGGGATGCCGTAGGCCAAGCAGACGTCCCTCAGTGCCCAGTTGGCCCGCACCAGCTGGGCCGCCTTGTATCGCCCGTCGGGGTTCGTAACGGGATCATACTGGATGTTGGGCCAGCAGAAGTTGTCCACGCCCCCGATTTCTTCCAGGCCCCCCCCTACGCTGAGGATTCTTCGCACCGCCTCGTCCATGGTGGCTGCCACCATGTCGTAGGTATCGATGAGGGAGAGGGTGGGGAGCAGGGCCTGGGCCATGACCAACCCTTTGCGACCCTCGAGCACGGGACGGTAAACCACGGCGTCGTTGGGGATGTCCCGCCGCCGCCCGACAAGAAACTTCACCGCCGCGGCTCCCTGCACTTCATGGTCGTATTGTCGCTGGATCCACTCCCGGGAACAGAGGTTGGGGCGACCCAGGAGGGTGCGCAAGAGCGTCCCGTACTGCCGGGGTTCCCCCAGTACGGGCTCCCACAAACCCCGGGATTCCGGCGGCAGCCACTCGGCCTCGAACTCCCACTGGGGAAAATCCTCGGAAAAAAGAGACAGGTCCAGGTAGGCGCATGTGCGGCCGTGATACGTCAGGTGGAGCTTCCCGGAATTTTCGTATCGACCGATGACCGTGCTTTCCACCTCGTGCTTTCGCGACAGTTCCAGAAAACGATCCAGGTGTTCGGGGCTCACGGCGACGGTCATCCGCTCCTGGGATTCGGAGACCCAGATTTCCCACACATCCAGGCCGGCATATTTCAAGGGGACCTTTTCCAATTCCACTGAGGCCCCCCCCGCAAGCCGCGCCGATTCCCCGATGGAAGACGAAAGCCCGCCGCCCCCGTTGTCCGTGATGAAGGTGATATATCCCCGGTCCCGGGCCTCGAGTAAGAAATCGTGCATTTTCTTTTGGGTGTACGGGTCTCCGATCTGTACGTGACCGGCCGGAGTGTGTTCCGAGTAGCTCTCACTGGACGCCGTGACCCCGTGAATCCC
>JARKQW010000026.1 GCA_029974695.1 Syntrophobacteraceae bacterium
GATGCCTCAATCATTCAGACAAATCCTCCTTCAGAACCCTGGCTTTAGGGAATTCCCATAGGGACTACCCCCGTGTCGTTTCCCCGGCCCCCTGCACCCCCTTCAGATCTCATCCGGATCGTTGAGCAATTGGCTCAAAAGGCTGGCCGTAAACTCCACCACCGGAATGATCCGAGGGTAATCCATCCGCAACGGGCCAATGACCCCCAGCACCCCCAGCAAAGTATCCCCATGGCGATAAGGGGAAGAGATGAGACTGATTTGCTGGAGTTCTTGGAACTCGCTCTCGGGGCCCAGAATGATCTGGACGCCGGACGAAACTTTGAGAGACATATCCAAGAGCCGGACGATCCGGGACTTGTTTTCGAAGGCCTCGAGGATTCCCTTGAGCCTTTCCACGTCCGAGAATTCGGGGTTTTCCAGCAGGTTGATCTGCCCCTCGATATAGACCTCACTGTTTTCCAGGGAGGACTCAAAGAAGCGTTGCGTGACCTCCAAGGCACGGGAATACAGTGCGTCGAAAAGCACCTTTTCCTTGACCATTTCCTCCAGGATCCGCTCCTTCACTTCGCCCAGGGGCAGATCTTGAAAACGCTCATTGAGATACCGGCCGTACTTGTCCAGCTCCTCCTGCTTGATGTCTTCGGGCCACTCCAGCAAGCTGTGTTTCACCAATCCGGTCTTGGAGATGAGAATGACCATGACCTGGTTGGGTCTCAGGCGCACGAATTCGATATGCTTCAGCCGGGTTGCCTTCCAACTGGGCCACAGGACCACCCCGGCCTGCCGACAGAAGCTGGACAAAATCCGGGATGTCTGCTGCAAAATGGCCTGAATATCCGACTTGTTTTCTTGAAAAGCCCTGCGGATCCGGGCACGCTCCTCCTTCCCCAGTGTCCTGGACCTCATGAGAGTGTCCAGGTAGATACGGAGTCCTTTCTCCGTGGGCACCCGCCCCGCCGAAGTGTGGGGCTGGGAGAGCAAGCCTCGCTCTTCCAGGTCGGCCATGACGTTTCGGATGGTGGCGGGGCTCACCCTCAGTTCGTACCGTTTGGAGACCGTACGGGAACCCACCGGTTCGCCGGATTGGATGTAATCCGACACTACGGCTTCCAGTACCTGGCGATCCCGCCCCGACAATTCGATCACTGGAGTCTCTCCCGGATGCGATTAGCACTCTGCCAAACTGAGTGCCAAGCTAGTGCTGACGCCATCTTTTGTCAAGGTTCCGACTGCCCCCTCCCCCATCGTTAGGCCCGGCTGTCCGGCAACAAAGCTACTCCTCCCGGATCATGTCGAAATCATCAAAGTACTCCATGTAGTTTTCCGACATCTGATAGCCCGCCATCAAGATCCCGCTGTCCGACTGGTTGCGGAAAGTGAGCACCACCCGCCGCGGGTCGTCGGGGTCCTCCTCGATACGCCCCAATTCACCCAGCATCCGCTTCACGGCAGTCAGGTCCTGTCCTTCCTTCAACCGAATCCACATTCTTTTCATGGTTCCTACCTCCTCACAACCCATTCACCGATCTGCCGGAAGCAAAGAGCGCTTTTCCCGCACTTCGTTGGATTCCAATAAAGGATAAAGTTCAAAAAGGCCCTGTCAAGGAAGGATACCCGCGAGGAGTCCGCAACAGGAAGGAGCCGGGGCAAAAAGTGCCCCGAAACCGCACCGTCGCCCTTGGTCGTCCATCCGGCCAAACGTTCCGGACCGAACGCTTGCCGGTGTCCGAAAGACTATGGGGGCATTTCCCGGCCCCGGTCCAAATCCCGGTTCATCCTTGGTTCCCGGGGCCGATCTCCACGGGGAGGCGCAAGGGGGGTTTCGAGGTCCCCCTCAGGACCATCGGCCTCTCGGGTTCATACCTTGAAAAACATGCAAAATCGGCAAAAGGAAGAAATCTTCGCCAATTGGTCCCCGGGGCCCAAGAATTGGAGTCCCAACTGCGTCGTCTTTTTCAGGGTGGAAAAGGTGATGTTGCGGATCTTTGCCCGGAGCCCCGTAATCTGTTGATTATCCGGAAGTATCAGCTCGATTCGACACCCGGAGTTGCGCACCACCGGGAGCAGCGCAGCCACCACGAGACAACATCCCCCTTCGCTGATGTCCGTTGTGGTCGCTCCCAGCGCATCCTTCGCACCATCCAGATACAAGCGGGTTTCGATATCCACGAAGATCCGGTGATGCTTCCGCACCTTCTCCACCTGAAAACGGGTGGGGTATTCCATGAGGACCAGTCCGTCGCCCAGGTCTTTGCGGATGCGGCTTCGAAAGTGGTACACGTCCCCCTCGTGAAAGTACGAACAAACCAATGTCCCCTCCAATGGAACGCTCAAGCGTTCGTTGACGCGATACACGGGATCTTCCAAAAGGATGAAATCCCCATGGCGCCCCCCGAGGATCCGGGACCGGGCCTTGTGGGTCTTGCTCTCCTCCGATGCCAGAAAAATCTCGCTCTCGATCACCAAAGGGACTTTGTCCGTTTTCTTCATGGGAAGCCACGCCTGTGCCTAAGGCCTGAACGAGAAAAAGATACGGGCCAATCTTTCACGGGTGCAAAATAGCTTTCCGGACCGGCAAAGTAAAGGCGAATATGGGAAGCTCTCCGCCCGAACTCCCCGCTGAACGGAGCGGCGAGATCGCCGAAAAGATACCGCAACCGGGTTTACCGGAGGAGACGCTGGCCCAGGGGTCCGGCCTTTTCCAAGAAGGGATCGAGGAGAGTACCGAGAAGGAGACGTCCTAGGACCAGGAATGTCCCGCCGTATACCAGGGCGGTCACGCCGATGGTCCCCAGGGCCCAAAGATAAGGGTGCGCGGCATCCCGGATGAATTGCCACCGCACAATCCAATAACTGGGTCCGCAGCACACAAGAGCCACCAGGAAGGTCTTCCCCAGGGCCGCCTGCAACCCTCGAAACGTCGCCCAACCGAAACGGCGACCCCACCAGCCGGAGAGCAGCAGGGTGTAGAGTATTACCGACACACCGCTGGCGCCTGCCACGCCCGGGGCCCCGTAGTGCAGGCCGGCCAGGTAAAAGACCGGCACCGACACCAGGCTGGTCACGGTTCCCAGGACGGCGGGGGTGAGAGTATCCTGCCGGGCATAGTAGCCCCTGGCCACAATCTGTTGACCTCCCCAGAACAGGACCGCCAGGAGAAGAATCTGCAAGACCCGCGTGGTTTGAACCGAGTCGGCCGCCCCGAATTTTCCCTGCTGAAAGATCAGGACAATGATGGGTTCCGAGACGGTTATCATCCAGAAAGACAGGGGAAGGAGCAGAACGCAGACGTTGAGAAGCGCCCGGTTCAGGGTTTCATGGAATTTGGGAAATTCCTTCCTGGCCACGAGGTCCGCCAGGAAAGGGTAGGAAGCGACCCCTGCAGCCTGGGCGACCACCCCCACGGGAACCATCATGATTCGCCGTCCGTAGTTGAGCCAGCTGATGGCCCCGATTCCGGCAAGAGAGGCAAAGATCCGGGTGAACTGCTCGTCCAGAACAACGATGGATTGGCCCAGCATCAGCGGCAACGCGAGAAGGAGAAACCCTTTCAATCCCGAGTGTGTCAGACGGGGCCGAAACTTGACCCCGCCCTCCTTATTCACCGCCCAGAGGGGCAGGAGAAAATTCCCCAGGAAAGCCCCCGTCAGAACTCCCCAGCAGAACCCTTCCATTCCGCGACGTCGAAGAATCACCCCCCCCAGAATGATCATCGAGTTGTAAACCAGGGGCACCAGGGCCGGCAGCAGGAACTGCTTGCGCAGGTATAAGACCGCCATGAAACAGGAACCCAACAGAAAACAGACTTGGGCGGGCAGGACAATCCTGAGGAAGCGGGCCAAGCGGCGGAGGGCCGCATCGTCCAGGCCGGGAGCTGCAAAAAAAGCCAGTTGCGGGGCCAGAATCATGGCGACCAGCGTCAAAGCCGCGGCTGTGAGAAAAATCCATGTCAGGACGGTGGAAAGAAACCTCCAACCTTCCTCTTCGTCCTTGTGAAAATGCTCCGCCAGCAAGGGGATCAGGGTGATGGAAAAGTAGGCTCCCGCCAGGAGATAGTTGATGAAATCGGGAACGACGAAGGCGGCAAAGTACAGGTCCGTCTCCCGGGTTGCTCCAAAAAGGTAGGAAATGATCTTGTCCCGGATAAGACCCATGAAGCGGGAGAGCAGCACACTGACTCCCATGATCACGGCAGCCCAGCCCATTTCCTGGCGACGGTTCCACGGACCCATAGAGGAGTTCTCTCTCTTCTCCCGGGGTGTCTTCCGGCTCGGGTTCTTTCTTCAGCGGTCTCCCCCTCCGATCCGTTTCAGACTATTCCAAATCCCCATCGGTGTCAAAAACTGCTCCCGGCCTGTCGCTCCCGACGGGGTCGGGCCGGTGCGCATAGTCCACCCCGGGAGATGGGTGCCGTCTCCCAACGGGTCCTTCCTGGAACGGGACTCGCGGCGGGGCTCCCTCCGAGATTCGTCCGCCGCCCCAACCGGAACGAGGACGTGCGGACAATGTCCGCCCATAGGCTCGTCCGGCCCGTGCCGCAAACTTTTCCGGGAGTTTTCCCTTGCTTGCCCGGGGGAATTTTGTTAGATCAAAGGCCAACCAATCGGACGCGCCCGTAGCTCAGCTGGATAGAGTGCCGGACTACGAATCCGTAGGCCACAGGTTCGAATCCTGTCGGGCGCACCAGGAAAATCAAGGGGTTACGGAGAATCCGCCGTAGCCCCTTTTGGGTGGTGTGTAAATGCTGAA
>JARKQW010000039.1 GCA_029974695.1 Syntrophobacteraceae bacterium
GGGGAACGACCCTGGCTCAACTGCTGGCGGACAAAGGGTATCCCGTCGATCTGTGGGTGTACGAGGAAGACTTATGCGACATCATCCGCAGCACTCGGGAAAACCGCTATTATCTGCCCGGGTTTTTGTTGCATGACAACGTTTCCGTCCATCATGACCTGGGCAATGTGGTGAAAGATCATTCCCTGCTGGTCATGGTGGTCCCTTCCCATGTGTATCGGAGGGTGGCCGCAGACATGGTCCCTCACCTCGCCCCGGGGACGGTGGTGGTGAGTGCTGCCAAGGGAATCGAGAACGAAACCCTGCTCACCATGTCCGGAATCTGGAAGGAGATTGCGCCCCGGGACGGACTGGTGAAGGTGCTGAGCCTTTCGGGACCCTCTTTTGCCAAGGAGGTCGTGCAGAAGATGCCCACGGCCGTCACTCTGGCCGGGGATGATATCGAGACGGCCCAGGATGTCCAGCAAGTGTTCTCCACCGGCTATTTTCGGGTGTACACCAGCCTGGATAAAATCGGCGTCGAGCTGGCGGGGGCCCTCAAGAACGTCATCGCCCTTGCGGCGGGAGCCGTGGACGGGCTGGGTTTCGGGCACAATACCCGGGCCGCCCTCATCACCCGGGGGCGGGCGGAAATGTGTCGGCTGGGGGTGAAACTGGGGGCCATGCCCCTGACCTTCTCCGGCCTGGCGGGAATCGGGGACCTCGTCCTCACCTGCACCGGGGATCTGAGCCGCAATCGAACGGTGGGCTTTCAACTGGGGCAAGGCAGAAAGCTCCAAGAGATCCTGGGGGAGATGAGGATGGTGGCCGAAGGAGTCAAGACCGCCCAATCGGTTCACTTCCTGGCAAAACGCATGGAAGTGGAAATGCCTATTTCCGAGCAGGTCTACCAGGTACTCTATGAAGACAAAAACCCGGCGGATGCCGCCCGGGAACTCATGGAGCGGGACCTGAAGCACGAACTGGATCTATAAGAATCAGACTTTTTTGCAGGATTCTCTCCGTTTTTTGACTTTTCCTGACCCCGGGGGGCCGTAGTTGCGGTACCATGGAAGCCGCCGCGTCGGCTGAACAACCACGGCCGCTTCGATGGGCAAAAGTGAGGGCTGCTGGAGTTAGACCTCTTTACATCTCAGCCGAGGAACGATGTCATGATCCAGGAGCTCAATCCCAACATCCGGGAAAGGGTGAGGGAAAAGAAGGACAGCTACCACAGGTACAATTTCGAGCGCCTGCAGGAAGAAGCCTTCGCCACATTTTTTGACCTGGCCCAAGAATACACCAGCCTCGAAAGTCTCTACGAAATTTGCGTTGCGGTGCCCAAGGAGTTCTTTTCCCTGGAAAGCCGCCTTCATGTGCTTGAGCCCCAGGGTTCGAGGCTGCAAATGGTCTGTTCCTCGACCACGGGACTGAGTACCCCCGAGGCCCGGGTGGAATCCCTCATTCCCCCGGCCGACCAATCCTATGAAACGGAAGAAGCCTGTGTCTTTCCCATCCGTGGAAATCGTGCCCTCACCCAATGGATTCCGTTCCTACAGCATGGACAGGTCCTGGGGATGTTCGAGATCTACCCCAAGCAGAGGGTGGATGCCAAGAGCCGCTTCTTTCTCGAGAAGTACACCAATCGAATCGGGTACAATCTTCACCAGAAGTTGCTCATTCAGCAGAATCTCAACCACATCAAATTCATCAATCAGCTTGTGGCCGACATCGAGCACAACGTCATCTCTCCGAATCTGTATTACAAGCTGTTTCTTCTTCGTCTGAAGAAGAGCGTGGGAGAATTTGAGAAGATCCACGGGCAGTTCCGGGACGCCGTGGCCTCCGTCCAAGAGACGGCGCCGCGATTGGCAGGGGAACTCGAGGAGTTGTGCCGGGCCCTGGCCCGGAACAACCAAAACCTGGAAGAGGAACGGGAGGCCCTGACCAAGCACTACGAACACACCAGTTTGTTTCTGGAAACGCTGCTGCGCCGGGACCATTTCGAAAAAGGAACCTATGTCCTGCGCAAACAATCGTGCAATTTCCGCACGGAGATCATTCAGCCCCTCCTGGAGCGGTATCTTCCTATTCTCGAAAAGAAGAACATCGTGGTGGAAAACGGTCTCGAGGGGGTTCCCGACGACCAGATCACGCTGTTTGTGGACAAAGGGCTCATTTCCCAGGTCTTCGACAACCTGTTTTCCAATGCCGTGAAGTACGCCCAGCAAGTGGAAGACCACTACGGGCATCGGATCAAGTTGATGTCCTGCAGTCGACAGATCCTGCCCGACTTTTTCGGCTCGGAGATCGACGGAGTTCGTTTCAATCTCTTCACTACGGGAAGGTCTCTTACCGAAAAAGAATCCAAGAGAATTTTCGACGAAGGATTTCGGGCGAAAAACTCGGCCCATGAAAGGGGGTCCGGCCATGGGCTTCATTTCGTCCGTCACGTGGTGGAGATTCACGGGGGAGTGGTGGGGTGCGAACCCCAAAGGTACGGCAACCTTTTCTACTTTGTTTTACCCCTCAAGAAACAGACCCTGACTCCTTGACGGGGGACCGCCGGGCGCTTTTTCCCCCTCTGTTGATGCCCCTCATGGAACTACAGGATCGGGAATCCCTCAAATACAGCCTTCACCCCATTAACAACCGGGATGGACTGAAATAATTTGTGAGTCAGGAGGTCGATTCCTGACTTCTACTCTCCGAGTAGGGGGTACTCCCCTCAATCCCCTGCTCTTACCCGCCTCACTGCACTGCCGTTTTCAGTGAGGGTGGCCACAAAAGGAATCCGGGTATTTCCCCTCCCTGAAAACGAGCAGTCCCCCGAAACGTATCTGCAGCCTTCGGGATGCCGCGGTTGAAACCCCACCCTTGCCGGCTCGTTCGGTTCCGGGATTCGTGTTTCCCAGGGGGCAGGAGTTGTTCGAGGTCGTGGCTCGACGGCGGAAGGGGTCCGGGGCTTCCCGGACCTCAGTTGCGTTCCAGGGTTTCGAAGACTTCCCAGAATTCCGGAAAAGATTTGGCCACGGATTCGGCTCCGCGGATCTCGATTCCCGGCGTCCGAAGCCCGGCCACGGCAAAGGCCATGGCAATTCTGTGATCGTTGTGGGCCTCGATGGACTCCCGGGGAGAACGAGCCCCTCCCCCCTCGATCTTTAGACCGTCGGGGAGTTCCTCGACGGGAATTCCCAACTTGCGCAGTTCGACGGCCATCACGTGCAGCCGGTCCGATTCCTTGACTCTCAGGTGCGCCACGTTGCGGATGTGGGAGGTTCCCCGGGCGAAAGCTGCCAGGACGGCCAGGGTGGGAACCATGTCCGGCATGGTGTTCATGTCCCGGGAAACGGCCTTCAGGTCCTCTGTGCCCTTGACGGTGACCCCCTCGTCCCCCCATTGGACCCGGCATCCCATTTCCTCGAGAACGCCCAGGAATCCGCAGTCCCCCTGGGCGCTTGCCCGGCGCACGGGAACGGTATGGATCTCCCCCCCTGTGAGTGCCGCCGCCGCCCAAAAATAGGAAGCCGACGAACAATCCCCCTCGACCACGAACCTGAAGGGCGGGTAAACCTGGGGGGCGGGAACGGTGATGGATGTGGCACCGGACCACCGGTACTCCAGTCCCATCTCCTCCATCATGGCCAGGGTAAGGGCGATGTAAGGAAAGGACGCCACGGGCTCTTCCCACCGTATCCGCACCTCCCCCCCCGAACAGGGGGATGCGATGAGGAGGGCGGACAAGAACTGACTGCTTTGACGGGCATCCACCACGGCTTCTCCCCCCCGGAGCCCCGAGGCGTCAATCTCGATGGGAGGATACCCCGC
>JARKQW010000050.1 GCA_029974695.1 Syntrophobacteraceae bacterium
TCTTTCTCATGCCGTCCCGCTAAGAACCCTGCGGTCTCAACCAGATGAATAGTCTGCGGTACGGTACCGTGCCCGTTGTGCATGCAAAGTGAGGGCTGGACGACTCGGTCACGGACGTCCTGCTGGATCCCGAAGGCGGGACGGGCTTCAAGTTTTACGAGTACACTCCATCGGCCCTCATGAGCGCCGTCCGGTCGGCATTGGAGTGGTACGAAGACCGGGGGCGATGGGAAGAGTTGCAGAGAAGGGGGATGGCTCAGGATTTCTCCTGGAATCGGAGTGCCCGGCAGTACCTCGAGGTCTACCGGACGGTGGCGGAACGCAAGAAGAGGCTGTGAAAATCCGCCGCCGCCCCGGCGGGAAGCCGTCTCGAGGCTCCATGCCTTGGGCCTAGGGTCCCATGAGGTGATGGAGCAGGAGGGTTGCCAGTCCCAGAAACGTGAGGAATCCCCCCACATCCGTGGCCATGGTGACAAAGATGCTGGAACCCAGGGCGGGATCGAGGTTGAACTTTCGAAGGGTGATGGGAACGATCGCCCCGAACGATCCGGCGATGACCAGGTTGGCCGTCATGGCCATCCAGAGGATCAGGGAAAGCCAGATGTTGTGGTGCCACAAATAGGCCACCGCCCCCATGACGAACCCGCAGATCAGGCCGCTGAAAAGCCCGATTCCCACCTGTTTCAACAGAATGGGTAGGTTCCCGTGAACCTTGATTTGTCCCAGGGCCAGGGCTCGAACCACCACGGTCAGGGACTGGGTGCCGGCGTTGCCTCCGATTCCGGCCACGATGGGCATGAGGGAAGCCAAGGTCACAAATGCGCTGATGGTGTCTGAAAACAGGCTCACGGTGTAGGCTGCCAGGAGCGCCGTGCAAAGGTTGACCAGCAGCCACGGGACCCGCAATTTCACCGACCGGGGCAAGGGAGAGGTAATCTTCTCGTCCGTATCCAGGTTGGCCAGGAGGTACATGTCTTCCGTGGCCTCTTCCGCCATCACGTCG
This sequence comes from Syntrophobacteraceae bacterium, assembly GCA_029974695.1. Classification (GTDB taxonomy): domain Bacteria; phylum Desulfobacterota; class Syntrophobacteria; order Syntrophobacterales; family Syntrophobacteraceae; genus JAGPLX01. The sequence continues at coordinate 1,004 of JARKQW010000050.1, forward strand.
AACACGTCGTCGTAGGTAATGATCCCTACCAGGCGCTGTTCGGCGTCCACCACGGGAATGGCCAGAAAGTCGTACCGGCTCATCACCTTCGCCACCTCTTCGATATCCTGGTCCACCCTCACGGCGATGACGTTCTTGTTCATCACTTCCCGCACATAGCGTTCCGGGTGTTCCATGATCAGGTCCCGGAGAGACAGGAAACCGATGAGCCGCCGAGCCAGGTCCACCACGTAAACGTAATAGATGGTTTCCTTCTTGGGGGCCTGCATCCGCAAGTGATCCAGTGCGGTTCCGATGGACACGTCGGGCCGGAGGAACGCGTAGTCCGTGGTCATGTGCCCACCGGCACTTCCCTCCGGATACGTGATCAGCTTGAGGAGTTCCTGCCTCTCGGCCTGCATGAGAAGAGAGAGCAGTCTCTCCTGGGACTTTTCGTCCAGTTCCTCCACCAGGTCGGCTCGATCGTCCGGGCTCATCAACTCGATCAGTCGAGGCAGGATGGATCGAGGAAGGTGTTCCAGGGTTTCTCTCTGCATTTCGAAGGGGACGAATTCGAAAATGGGCAGCGTCTCAGCCGGTCCCACCAACTCCACGTATCGGGCCACTTCCGAGGGGCTGAGCCCCGCCAGTTGTTCGGCCGCGTCCGCCGGGTGGAGATCTTCAAATGCGTGCAGAAGGGCTTCACGATTCTCGTCTCGAATCCATTGTCGCACCTGTTCTTGCTTCAGTTTATCCACCATGGCCGTCTCCGGGACTTCCTTAAAGATAGGAGAGTGCTCTACCAACCTTGTTCCTGCGGGGAGGTTGCATTAGTAGCAGAACGGAGGGTGCTTTTCAACGAATACGGACCTTTCGGCAGCTGAGCAATGATTTGTCGGGGAATCTGCAGGAGGATGGGGCGTCCGTCGCCGAAGCCGTTCCATTTTCTTCCTTGACCCTGGAAGGACGATACCGTTAAATCCCTGGGTGGTTCGGCGTGATCGATTAACCCATCCAAGGCGGGAGGCCGGGGAATGAACCAAGTGGCGGAAAAGCACTGGCAGTATCTGAGCCGTGTACTCGAGGAATCCATCCGAGCCCTCAATGCCCGAGAGACCGAGGCCTTCGATGGGTCGGTGAGCAAGTTCCTGGATGCGTCCGGGACGTTGGGCCTGACGGAGCTGGCAGCCATGGCGGACAAATTTGCGCAATTTCGATCAGGTCATCTCACACAAGGCTGGAACGAAGAGGCTGCCGCGACCTTGAGCTTTTCCATGGGCGCCTTGCTGGAAAAGATGCAGACCACAAGCTATGGTCCGGAATTTGTCAGCGGACTGGGGGAGGTTTCCCTTTACCTGGATTTCTTCGCCGAGGCTGACTCGGTCGAGCCGACGAAAGAAAAGGAGGAATTTCCCGAGTCCCCGGGCCCCGAGAGGAGAATCGGTCCGGAGATCGAAATTGCACCGTCCGCGGATGGACGGGATGGTCCTCTGCGGTCTCCGAGTGCTGCGGACCTCGCGGCTCCTCTCTGCGAGCCCCAAGAGCCCGGGGAGACGAATCGGGTCTCGGTGCCCTCTGCCGCCGTGTCTCCCGAAACGGAAGCCAAGGAGTCGGCGGGTCGTGCTCCATGGACCGCCCAGCCTTCGATCCCCGTTGCCCTCGATCCTCCTTCCGTGATTCCTGCGGCGCAGACCGGGACAGGGTCCCGTGCCGAGGCCGTCGATCTTTCCGAGGACCCCCCCGGCTATGTGATGGACATTTTTGATTGGTACAAAGAGCTCCTGGATTTCGATCCCGCCTCCCCGGCTTTCGAATTCCTGGCGGAGGAATTCTGCCTCAAAGGAATGTGGAAGGAAGCGTCGGAAGTCTGCCGTCGGGGTCTCGTCCATCATCCGAACCCTCTCCGGGGTCGGATTCTGCGGGGATGGGCTCTATGGAAATTGGGTGAGGGGGAGGAATCCGAGATCATCCTGCAAACTGCGCGCAAGGAGATCGAGAAGAACGCCCTCCTGTACCGAGTCCTGGCGGAAATCGCAGATCACCGAAGACAGAGAGAACTGTCCCTTTCCTTCCTGGACCTCTATCATCGCCTCTGTCCCCGGGACCGGGAGGAGCCTTCGGCCGTCCCGCAGTCTCCTGAGCTTCCTGAAGGACTTCCGGGGCCGGAGGAGGGGGTCCTGGGCATCCTGGAGGCATGGATGTTGGGACTGGAAACACTTCCCGCCAGCCCTTCCCCGAAACGGGTCCTGTTTGACGATTCGGATCGGGAAGAGCTGAGAGGGTTGCTGAAAAAGGCCCTGCATTGAGCTCGGGAAACGCCCGGCCACACTGTCTCAAAGGAACGAGCACCGCCTCTCATGTTCCTGCTGACTCAATACAGCTATAGAAATCTGTGGGTGCGGAGGCTGACCACCCTCCTGACCTCGGGGGGGATGGGATTGGTGGTGTTCGTCTTCTCGGCGGTCCTCATGCTGGCCGACGGTCTCGAAAAGGCCTTGGTGAGCACGGGCAGTCGGGACAACGTGGTTTTCATCCGCAGGTCCGCGGAGGCGGAAGTCCAGAGCATCATCGAGAGAGACCAGGCACAGATCCTGGAAAGCCTGCCGGAAATCGACACCAACAGCCTGGGTCAGAAGCTGGTGGCCCGCGAACTGGTCGTTTTAATCAGCCTGCAAAAGCTTCAGACCCGAAGCCTTGCCAACGTGCTCGTCCGTGGGGTAAATCCGCAGTTTTCCCGAGAGCTTCGGCCCCAAATCCGCATGGTCTCCGGCCGCCCGTTCCATCCCGGGGCCGCGGAGATTGTCATCGGGAAGAACATTGCCCAAAGGTTTTCCGTGGGAGGGTTGGGCCAGAGCCTCAGTTTCGGCATGCGAGACTGGACCATTGTGGGCGTTTTCGATGCCGAGGGGACGGGATTCGATTCGGAAGTGTGGGGAGATGTGGACCTGATGATGGCTTCTTTCCGCCGTCCTGTCTATTCTTCGATGATCGCGAAGCTCAGGGACCCTTCCGACTTCGAAATCTTGCGGAATCGGGTCCTCGATGACCCGAGGCTTACCGTGGAGGCGAAACGGGAAACCAGCTATTATGCCGCTCAGTCCGAACTCATGGCCCGTTTCATACGAATCCTGGGAATCACGCTCACCCTGATCTTCAGCATGGGGGCCGTCATCGGCTCCATGGTGACCATGTACGCCGCAGTCTCCTATCGAACCGCGGAAATCGGGACCCTCCGCGCCCTCGGGTTTCGCAGAACGACCATCCTCCTGGCCTTCCTGACGGAATCCGTTTTTGTGAGTTTCATCGGAGGGTTGATCGGTCTGGGCGCTGCATCCTTCATGCATCGGCTGACCATCTCCACCCTGAACTGGCAGACGTTTTCCGAGCTTTCTTTTCAATTCACCCTCTCCACCTCCATCGCTCGAAGCGCTCTGCTCTTTGCGACAACGATGGGCCTGGTGGGAGGGCTGCTTCCAGCCCTGCGGGCCGCTTGTCTGAACATCGTCACGGCGCTGCGCTATCGTTGAAGGTTCGAGGAATGGAAAGCCTTCAACCCGGAACGCATCGGGACCCCCTGAGTTTTTCTGAAATACTCGGATTCGCATGCCACGAGCAGGTCCCCTGCAATCCCGGCAATGCAAGGGGGACGACCGGAGCGATTGGGACAAGAGGGGGACTCCATAGAGAGTCGGGCCCATCCCGCCATGAAGAGCCTTGCGGAAGCCGCCGTGTAAAGAGGGAAATCAAGCAGGCGGAAATGAGGGCGGGGCTTGCCCGGAGCAACAGGAAGCTGCGCAACGCAGCCTTCTTTCCCGTTCCATTTGGTGAGAGGGGATGAGCGACCCCTACCTGGCCCTCCTGAGGGCGGAGGGAGACCTGGCCACCTTCCGGGAGCTCACCAAGGTCTCGGCTCGAGATGCACCTGTCCCCGTCGGTTGTAGGGCTTGTGGGACCACCCTCGAAGGTTTCCGAAAGGGTGTCCTGCAGGGAAAGGGCTCAAGAACGTGGCCCTCCTAGGCCAGCACCCCATGGAGGAACTCCTCGAGGAGGCCGATCCTGCGGGAAGACACATCCTGGTGAGGGGATTCCCGTGGGCGCCCGTGAAAGGAGATCCCCAAGGGCCGAACCGGGAATCGCCCAGGCAGCCGCGCCCGCCCGCCACCGGGGGTTCGGGCTAAAGGTGAAAGTCCCCCGCCGCTTCGGGCTGATACAGGATTTCTTCGATCTTCATTCTCTTTCGCCCTGCCGGAACTTCCCATTCAACCACATCTCCGGCGCGGTACCCGATGATGGCGGTGCCGATGGGGGCAAGGATGGAGATCTTGTTTTGTTGCACGTTCGCGTCCCCGGGAAATACCAGCTGGTAGGTCGTCTCCGTCCCGGAGTCCAGATCCCTCACGCGGACCTTGGAATTCATGGTGATCACATCCCGGGGAATGCTCTTGGGAGGCACAACCCTGGCCCGGTGCAGTTCCTCGTCGAGTTCTTCCAGGTACTTGCGATCGCGCATCTCCGGTTCGTCTCCCAGCGCTTCAATCAGCTTGTTGAGCCGGTTCAAATCAAATTCCGTGACATAGATGGTTCTCTTCTTTGCCATACGTTGCCTCTCCTTTCGATTCCGGCGGACCCGAGGTCGCTTCCCGGGGATCCATGGTCGTTGCCGGGTCCGAATCGCTTTCCCTCGAAGCCGAAGACCTTGCCGTTAGCCGGTCGGCGCATGCTTCCCCCCTCGAGCCGGGGTTCCCGGACGCGGACCAGGGGAAGGACCTTCTTGCCTCAGCCAAGAATTTCGTTTCGCTCCCGAAGGTTCGTCATTTCCGCTTCTCGGTACCTCTCCAGGTCTTCCCTCAACGAGCTGGAGATGATCCGGGCCGCTTGCCGGGCGGAATGGATTCTCGGGATGAAAACAAAGTCGGCCCCCTGCTCGTAGAGCCGCATCGCCGTCTGCAAGTCGTTGGCGGTGACGATCACCCGGGAGCCTGGACAGAGACGTCTCGACATGAGCAGCAATTTCTCGTTGGTGGTGCCTCGAAGGATGGAGTCCGGGATGGTGCAGACCAGGGTCTTGGCCCCGTCGATATGAGCGTGCTTCAGGGTGTCCGCACTGGAAATATCGCCGTAGGTGCAGGAGACCCCCCGTTTGTTGAGTTCGCTGTGGACCAGGGGATTGAAGTCCACGACCAGGATCTTTTCGGTCAGGGCTAGGTCTTCCCCGTTCCCGAGGACCTCAAGCTCATGGAAGATGGAACTCGCCTCCCTGAAGAATCCCAGGAATACGATTTCCTTCGGTCGGCCTGCCTCCTCGTCACCGGCCGTTTCCCTGTCGATATCCCTGCAGCCGAGCCTCTGGAGAACCGGCGCCATCTTCTGTTGGATCTCGTGATTGTACTGGATCATGTAGGTCGAGGCGACCGAAGTGATGGCGAAGACGAAGGTCAGAATCCCGACCACCTGGGGATCGATGTGCTTCAGGCTCAGCCCGATGGAGGCAATGACCAGGGAAAACTCGCTCATTTGCGAGAGGTTGACGGAGGGAATGAGACTCGCCCGCAGGCCGTTTCCCAAGGAGAAAAGAATGGGGAAGATGGAGAAAAACCGGGTGGCGACCAGAAAGAAGGATGCGACGAAGGCATACCCGAGGAGGGACGCCGTGGGCATGGGGATCTGGAGACCCAGGCCGACGAAAAACAGCGTCACAAAAAAGTCCCGTATGTTGATCACCTTGGCGATCACATCGACGTTGTAGGGAAACGTGGACAGACTCACCCCGGCCACCAGGGCTCCCATCTCCATGGAAAGCCCCATCTGTTCCGCGATCCCGCTTATGAGGAAACACCAGGCGATGGCGGTGACCAGCAGCAGTTCGGGGACCTTGGCGATGACCGTAAAGACGTGCGGCAGAACGTATCGGCTCATGAGAAGGCTGAAGGCCACCAGTCCCGCTCCTTTTGCCAAAGACAACAGGAGAATCGATGCTCCGGGATTCAGCAGGTTCGGTTGGAGGGCCAGAAAGAGAATGGCCCAGATGTCCTGGAACACGAGAATGCCCAAGGTAATCCGCCCCGGCAAGGTGGAGAGCTCGAACTTGTCGTAGAGGATTTTCACCACGATCATCGTGCTGCTCAGCGCCATGGCTACGGCAAGATAAAGCGCATCGAACCGGTCTCCTCCCATCTTGAAGCCCAGGAGGACAAAAAAGCCGCTGCCCATCGCCACGCAGATGGGAAACTGGGAAAGGCCCGAAACCAGGAGAGTTCGCCCGGCAGAGAGGAGTCTCTTGAGGTCGATCTCGAGGCCGATGATGAAGAGAAGAAGGATCAGTCCGATTTCCGCAATGAGAATGATGCTGGCCTCATCCTCGATCAACCCGAATCCCATTCTCGGTCCCAGGGCGATCCCCGCCGCCAGGTACGCCAACAGCAAAGGCTGTTTCAAGATCTTGGCCAGGAGACCGAAAAAAGTGGCGGCCACAATCGCCAGGCCGATGTTCGGCAACAAATCCAGTTCATGCATCGCAAAAACCCTTTCAGAGGAACCGACGGCTCATTTCCCGACAAGACAGGCCGCCGTCCCGATTTTCGGGAACGGTCGTGTCCGCTGCACGGCCGATTTGGCCGTGGCGGACCCGGACACTTCATTCATTGCAAATGTGGCAGGCTTGGTCAAGGGCTTCGTCGGGGAGGCCGCGGGTCCGTCCGTTCGCCCCGGGCGCGACGGCGGAGTCCTCGCGGGAAAACGGGTCGGTTTCGTTTTCAGCCCATGAGGGGGATTATTCCTTCGAGCATTGCGCTTCCAATTGGGCCAACCGCTGCCTGGTTGCCTTTTCGCGCAGCCAACGATCGGTCACGTCCCGGATGACGGCGGCAATCCCGTCCATTTGCCCGCTCCGATCCAGGATGGGCACGACGGTAAACTCGATGGAAATGCGGCTTCCGTCCTTTCTGAGCGCCGGAACCGCGAGAAGATCGGATTCATATCGACTCTTGCCGGTCTCCATCACCTTTCCGTAGCCCTCCCAATGACGCGCCCTCAGCGGCTCGGGAATGATGAGGTCCAGGGATTGCCCCAGGGCTTCCCCCGTCGAGTACCCGAAGATGCGCTCGGCTCCGGAGTTCCACAGCCGGATGAGTCCCTCCCGATCGGAATAAATCACGCCGTCCTGGGCCTTTTCCACAATCTGTCCGCACAACCATGAATCTCGATCCGACACCATGTTGAATCTCCTTACAGGTCCGCTGTTTCCTCACGGATATGGAGAATACCCTTCCCCCGTGTCTTTTGCCATCAGAATCCC
>JARKQW010000062.1 GCA_029974695.1 Syntrophobacteraceae bacterium
TCATCTCTCAACGGGGTTGAGTCCACCTTCGGGACTCACCCCAAGATTGATTCCATGCTCAAAGCCGGATGCCCGACGGAATCGAGAAAGGCCATGATTTCCTCCTCCGTCACTCCCTGCTCTTCGGTGGCAATCATGTCAATGAAACCGGGGACCCCGATTTCTTCTCCCCTCTTGATGAGCCTGTCCCGAAGCTCTTCTTTCAGCATCTTGGGCATCCACACGAGCCTCTGGAAGCCTCCGTCTCCCGCGATGTACTTGCGCTGGGTGATATTGTACTTGCTGTGCCCCACAAAACCCGGCGTCACGTTTCCTCCGCCGATGGTCCCGGCCAGGGTGGTGAACTTCATGCCGCAGGGGGTCATTCCGTTATAGTCCCGGTTGACCGTCATCACCCCGTTGCACAGGGGCAATACCGCGGCAATACATTCACAACAACCGCAGGTGGTCATGGGGTCGTAAACGAGGCTGTAGAAATTGTAGCTGGAAATGGACTGGCGAGAGGCCTTGTAGACAAAATCGTTCACACCCTTCCAGTTGCCGTAGCGTGAATCCAGAGTTTCTCCCTTTTCAATGGGCTGATTGGGACCCGTCGGGTTGATCTCGTAGGATGCCTTGCAGTCCAACCAGTTGTAGGCACCGCATAGCCCCGTCCTTTCGGGACTGATCACGCAGACATGGGTGGGGGCAAAGGATTGGCAGAGGGTACAAGAATAGTAGATGTCCGTGGTCTCGTCGGTCATCCCCTCCACACGATCATCCCGTATCTTGTAGGCATGCTGGGCCAGGGGAAGGGTTTCCAGCACCTTGGCCTCCTCAGTGTAGATTTTGACCTGACATTTGTCGAAAATGGCACCGAAGTCCTGATGATACTTGGCATGCAGGATCTTCCCCAGGTGCTCCAGGGTGAACCCCTTTTCCACGGCCTGTTTGCTGATGCGATACCAGGCGATGTCCCTCTGCCCGATGTGCATGATTCCCTGGGCATAATTGATGAGGTGGTGAATCTGCCTCTCGAGGATCGGCTCGTAGTCCGCCTGCATTTTACGCCCCGCCACTTCCACCACGACCGCCAGGGGCAGCCGGCTTCCCGGCTTCACATCCTTGATGTCCGGGCCGACAACCTCCACCCGTCCGTCTTCCACCGCATCCATTTCGGCAATTTGGACGAGCTCGCAACAGACGGTCTTCCCGCCGCCGCATTCCAGGTAAACATCATCCTTGCGAACCCTCTCCCCCTCGAAGGCCGGTCCGTAGGATACGGGAACAGGCACCTCCGTCACCGTTACCTTGAGACCACGCACTTCGATGGACTTGGCCGTCATGTGATCGTGGGGAACATTGGCCACCACGTGTTCGTAGGTACAGATTCCCGTGGGCAGAATCTCGGGAATGTCCGTATCGGCGATGGTGGGGAACCCCCAGTTGATGGCTCCCGCCGCGTTGGCCGCCCATTCGGCGTTTACTTCCCCCAATGCGTTCACAAAGGCGAAGATCCGATCTTTGTTGTATTTGAGGAACGTCCTGTAATCTCCGGGCTGAACCCCGCCAAAGGCCATGGCCGCTCGGTTTGAAAAGCCCAGCGCAAAAACGG
>JARKQW010000079.1 GCA_029974695.1 Syntrophobacteraceae bacterium
CCTCCTTCTTCTCGATGTTGCGGCAACAACTCGAGTTGAGTGATAGCAGTGAGTGGGCCTCTGGCCAAACCCATTCGGGACCGGCATAGCCAGTCCCACATGACCACGCCCAAAGGGCGTGGATTTCTACGCCGCATTAAAATTCCGAGGTTCGGTTTTGAGGAAACGACTTTTACGCGATCATCTTCCCTGTTCTGACAGGGGCAGGAACGGTGAAAACCAATGCACCGTTCCTTACCCTCAGAAAAGTGCGAAAGGAGGCATGCAGCTTCGTGTGTGCGTCGTTTCGAGTGATCCGCCACTCGATCTCGAATGACGCATCAACCTGAAAAATGTTCGGGCGTCATTTTCCGCGCGGGATGGAGCAGGTGCTTTACCACCACCACACCCATGATCTGTTAGACTCAATCCAGAAACGTAAGCGTAAATAAAGGAGGTAAGAGAAAGATGCCGGTGGTAAAAGCATCATCCAAGGGGCAGATCGTCATTCCCAAAGAGCTTCGGGAAAAACTGGGGATAGGGGCCGGCAGGAAGCTGCTGCTCCGCCTCGTGGGAAACCATATGGAGATCGTTCCGCTGCCGGATGAGCCGGTGAAGGCCTTGCGCGGAATGCTCAAGGCGGAAACTTCCCTGGCGGCGGAGTTGCTTGAGGAAAGAAGGAGGGACGACGCCTGCGATGAAAAGCGTCACGTTTGATTCCCATGCCATTTTGAAGTTTGCCCAGGACGAAAGGGGAGCAGACCGGGTGGAAGAACTCCTGCGCGCAGCCGAAAAGGCGCAAGTGCGCGCCTACGTGAACGAAATCAACCTGGGAGAAGTCTATTCCATCACCATGAGAAGACTCGGCGCCGAGTCGGCACGGCGATTTCTGGACCAGTTTTCCACCCTGACCGTGGAAAGGGTTGCCGCCACCTGGGAAGTTATCGAGTCCGCTGCTGAGTTGAAGGCCCGTCATGCCCTTTCCTACGCCGATTGCTTCGCCGCCGCCACGGCGCTAAAACACGGGGCCTCCATTGTGACCGGAGACCCCGAATTCAAGAAGGTTGAGCACTTGGTCCCTATTGAATGGATATGAGCCGGACGGGTCAGGAAACGAGGGCACTGAGTCAAGAATGATCCCATCCGTTTGGCCAAACAGGCCGACGAGGCATCGAGGATTTCCTCAAGACCACTCTCCCCTCTTGTTTTCCCCCTCTTTGCCGTCTTCCAAAAAGAAAAGGCCCCTTGCGGGCAAGGAGCCGATTTTCTTCGGGGATTTCTTGTGTTGTGTGGTCGGGACGAGAGGATTTGAACCTCCGTCCTCTTGCACCCCAAGCAAGCGCGCTAACCAGGCTGCGCCACGTCCCGACACAGGGGGTAGTTATCACTGATCCCCATACCGTGTCAAGGTGCATTGTGGGTCCGGGATGCCCTCCGGCGGGAGCTCAGGAGCTGCCGGGGGCGTCTTCGGCCTCCCGAATGCCCAGAAACCGCATCTTGCGATGGAGGTGGCTGCGCTCGAGCCCGATCTGCTGGGCCGTGAGGGAGACGTTCCAATCGTAGAGTTTGAGCTTCTGGAGAAGAAACTGCCGCTCGAACCGGCACCGCGCCTCCTTCAGGGTGGTGCAATGGTAGGGGTCGTGGTTTGCGGGCGGGTTCGGCAGCCGACCCGTGAAATCCGAGGGGAGGTCTTCGGCCCGGATTATCTGGCCGGGGGACATGATGAGAAGCCGCTCGACGAAATTCCTCAGCTCCCGGACATTCCCCGGCCAGGAGTATTGCTGGAGTACCCGAACCACCTCGGGGTCCAGTTTCTTGCGGCCCATGGTGCTTTCGTGGGCCATCTCCGTCATGAAGTCCTCCACCAAGAGCGGGATGTCCTCGATCCTCTCCCGGAGCGGGGGCACCCGGATCGGGATGACGTTGAGGCGGTAGTAGAGGTCCTGTCGGAAGGTTCCCTCCTCGATCTCCCGGGTCAGGTCCTTGTTGGTGGCGGCCACGATGCGAACGTCCACCTGGATGGGCCGGGAGCCTCCCACCCGTTCGAACACCTGTTCCTGGATGATCCTGAGGATCTTGGCCTGGGTCTTGAGGCTCATGTCCCCGATTTCGTCCAGAAACAAGGTGCCCCCGTTGGCCTGGTCGAACTTGCCCTTCCGTCGTTCGTAGGCCCCGGTGAAAGACCCCTTTTCGTGGCCGAAGAGTTCGCTTTCGATCAGCTCCTCGGGGATGGCCGCGCAGTTGACCTCGATCATGGGAAGCCGGTTGCGGCGGCTCAGGGAATGAATCATCCGGGCCACCAACTCTTTCCCCGTCCCGTT
>JARKQW010000082.1 GCA_029974695.1 Syntrophobacteraceae bacterium
ACAAAACACGAAACCTGCGTTTCATCGGGGTGTCTCTCCTCCCGACCCGTGAGGGTCTCTTGTCCGCAACGCCGACCGCGGCCCCATGGAACACGACATGAAATTCCGAGCTTCGACGCACAATCTTCCACAGACCTGGAAGAAGTGAAGGGGATGCCTGCGAAGCGGCTTTCCCCCCGGGCCGGTCACCGTTCTTTGTGCCGCAGGACCCTCACTCCCTCTTCCTTGTATAACGTGTAGCGAATTCCCTGAAATTCGAACTCGTCCTGGTAGCCGTAGGGCAAATGGAGGTCTTCGGCCCGGGAGATGGTCTCGAACAAAAAGGAAATGACCTGGGCGATCTCCTGGAGGTTCTCCACCAGGTCGCGGGTTTCGAAACGGATCTCGTCGACGCCGAACAAGTCTTTCAGTCCGCGGGTCTGCAGGCGCTTGCGGGTCGGGTCCATGGTGACGGACACCACCTGTTCGGGCTTCCTGCTGTTCTGTAAGGTTAGCAGGACGTTCTCCTGTACTGTCTGGGAACTTTGAGTCATTCCGGGTCCTTTGATGGTCTACTTCTTGGGTTTTTCCTTGTTCTCGTCCAGGCATGAACTCCGGAACAGGCAGGCTTCCTGGTCGCAATGCTCCCGAGCCGATCCGTAACAGTCAAAATTCCCCTCCGTTCGTTGAATCTCCCGGATGAGATTCGCCTTGGTCTTGCCAAAGCACTTGATTCCCATGGATTTTGCCATGACACGCACATCCTGCATCTTCATGAGGATTTCTCCTTTCACTTCCCAAAATCGTAGCGCCAGAACACATCCACTCCGCTCTGTTCGGCTCCCCCGACCTGGGTTTGAACGGACAGGTGACGATTCAGGCGATACTCGACCTGGACCTGGTTTTCCGTTTCTCCCCGGATTCCCTTCCCGTAGGTAACATAAAGATCGGGGGTCACATACTTGCCGATTTCCACCACGGCCCCCTCCTTACGGTCGTCGGAGCTGCGATAGTGGAGGGTATCGGGAGTCCATGGGTTGTTTCCGAAAACATCCTTGAGCACATGAGAGGTCTGAGAACCGATCCAAGACGCGGCGCGGTCCTGGAGCTGAAATTGTTGCTTGGTATTGAGCTCCCCGGCAGGATGCCCGAATAGAAGGTAGGATAGCACGTCCACCTGGTTCATGGAGGGCACGCTGCTCAGGGCCAGTTTCGGCTGACTGACGGGTCCCGTCACCTGGACCTGGACGGTCACGTCCTTCACCTGTTTCTGGCAGATGATCTTGAGGACGGGATCGGGCTCGGGACTCCCCCGGAAAATGAGCTCTCCCTCCACCACCTTCAACTGGTTTCCCTGGAAATTGTAGGTGCCCCTCAGGGCGTAGAAGCTGCCCAGGAGCCTTACGGGTCCATGGGGGCCCTTCTCGATGGTCATGGACCCGTTGATCTCGGCATCGAGGCCTTTGCCCCGGACCCAGCTTCCCGAGTCGGGGAGCCCCAGGTGCAGCTCCATCTTCATGCGGTGGAAGTAGTTGGGTTTCTTCCGGCTCCGGGACTGTACCTCCACCAGGGTTTCCTGTTCGTCTCCCCCCACAATCTGGATGTTCCGGGCAATGTCCGTTTCCAGGTCCCCCAGCTGCATCTCGGCCTTGGAAAACCGCAGGTCCGCCGTCAGTTCCGGGTTTTCGGACAGCTCGGACAGGCGGGCCTTCCCCGAAACCCGCCCGCGGATCCCGTAGAGCTCCGTCACCCCGAGGTTTTCCCCGGTCGCCTCGAGCTCTGCGACCCGAAAAGACGGAAAGCGCACTCGACCCTTGACCTCGACCCGGCCGCCCAGGAGCTGCCCCTCGGCGCTCCGGATGTGGATGAATTTCTCGTCCAGACTCCAGTCTCCCCGAAGCTTCTCGACGGGATGAGGCCATGCCTTTACCGTAAAGTCGCCGTCTTGGAGGGTGCCGGACCCTTTGAGAAAGGGCTGACTCCAGCTCCCACCCCCCTCGACCTCCCCGTCGATGCGGCCCCCCACCTTGCTGAGGTCCTCCACGTACGGTAGGATCCGGTCAGCGGAGAATCCCGTCACCCTCAGGGTCGATCTCCACTCGTCCGTTTTGGCGATATCCAGGCGGGGAGGATCGAGGCTGAAACGAAGGGGAATCCTTGCGGTCACCACGGCGGGGGCCGAGAACGCCGCCGCCTGCAGGTCCGCCTTCACCTGGAGCGCGTCCCGTG
>JARKQW010000116.1 GCA_029974695.1 Syntrophobacteraceae bacterium
GAATACCCGGCCGTCCTGATCGGTGATCTCCACCCGCCAGGCCCCTTTGTCGGTTTCGCGCAACTGGATGACGCTGTACGTGGACCACTTGGGAGGATACAGGCGCAGACGGGTTTGGGTGCTCAATTCATCGCGATGATACCAGCGATGGTAGATGAGGGTGGGTTGGGGCACGGGCTCGAAAGCGGAAAAGCAGTAGACCTGTCCCACCGACACGGAAAATGCGATGGCCGGTCGAACCGGGGCAAGGTTTTCCACCTTCTCGCACATGGAGGATTGGACCAAAGCAAGTTTGGCCGTCGCCGATTCCCCCGGGGCCTCCTGGGCGGGTTCCTGGGCCGAGACGGCCAAGACCGCCGCGGCCCCGATCCAAAGAGGCAGCAGCCAAAACCACAGAAGTCTTCTAGAAAAAGGCACCATGCAGATTCCTCACAACAACCGACCCCTTTCCGGACATGCACCGGGCAAACGGGACGGTCTTATCCCCGTCCGATCCCCCGCACCCTTTCCCCAATCCCCGATTCGGGAAAGGCACCTCGAGCCCCGTGCCTCCCGACGGATCGCTCCCGGTCAAGAGTCAATCCTCCTGCACGCACTGGCAGTCAACAACATCCCCGGCTCACTCTGTCACCCTATTGGTCACAAAAGGCAGGTATCTGGAGGCTTGGGAATCACCTAACGGAACCCGCGACATGGAGGATCGTTATCTCAGGGCCCTGGAGCCTTGAGGGGTTCGTCCGAAAAGAGAATAGCACCCCGTCGTGGTTCGTCAAGCTTTTTCCCGGATGCACCTTCCGGGAACCCCGGATTTGCCGGGCGGGGTCGAAGCTGCCGGGGATTGCTCGTTGACATTTTCCGGCGAATTCGATACATGTTTGAGCAACTGAGAGAAAGGTTGGGCAAAGATGAGCAGGATAACCTTGTTTCCATGGTTGGCGGCCGCCGCCGCATTCAGGTCAGCCTGGGTGCCGGTCGGCGTGTGAAGAGACCAACCTTCTGAAACCACCGACGCCATGGGCTGAGAGATTCGGCCCATGGCGCATTTGTTGCCCCGGGCCGCAGACCCCGGGGCTTTGTATTTGGGAAAGGACCGGAATCGGACCCGACTCGAGAATCAACCATATAGGAGGCATCCATGACAACGGATTCCATCATACGATTTGCTCCCCGAATGGATCAGTTGCCCCCCTACCTCTTCGGAATGATCAACAAAATGAGAATGGAGAAGCGGTGGCGGGGAGACGACGTCATCGACCTGGGGATGGGCAACCCCATCGACCCGGCCCCGGAGGCCGTGACCCGGAAGCTGTGCGAAGTGGTGCAGGACCCGAAAAGTCACCGCTATCCCGTAGCGATGGGACTTCGGAACCTGAGAAGAGAAATCGCCAAGTACTACGATCGGGACTATGGGGTCTCCCTCGACAGTGAGGGGGAAGTCATCTGCACCATCGGATCCAAGGAAGGCATATCCCACCTGTGCCTGGCTCTCATCGGTCCCGGAGACACCGTGGTGGTGCCCACCCCGGCTTTTCCCATTCACATCTACGCAGCCATCATTGCCGGCGGCAAC
>JARKQW010000165.1 GCA_029974695.1 Syntrophobacteraceae bacterium
CGCATCGAATCCATTTCCAAGCTGCCGCAGTTCATTTTGATTGACATAGGCCAGCAGTGCCTTGGGCTTTATGAATACGGGAAGCTGGTTCATCTCTTTCCCATCTCATCCGGAAAGAACGGAGGAACCCCGGCCAGGAAGTTCGTGATATTGTCCAAGGAGAAAGACCATTACTCGACCAAGTACGACAATGCATGGATGCCGTATTCGTTGAGACTGTTCGGGAATTACTTTCTTCATGGCGGCATTCTGCCAACGTATGCCGCTTCTCACGGATGCGTCCGGCTGATCTATCAGAACGCCGTTTTTGTGTACAATTGGGCAAAGGTTGGAACGCCGGGAGAAATCGTCAACGAAACCGAGTTGGATGTGGACGACCCCGCTCCGGTCCAAGTAGTCAGTCGAGCAACATCGAGGCAAGAAGAGGGGGTTCCCGAGGAGGAAGAGGAGGCCGACATCAAATCCTTGTATTAGATCGCGGAATGGGGATCCCTTCTTGTACCCGGAAACTCGATCTTCGGCCTATATTTCGGTTGGGGAGGCTCCTCTTGCCGAAACCCGGCAAGAACCCCGAAATCAAGGCGTGCAGTCGGTCCGTTCGATCACGACGCCATCGCGGCCCCGGCTTCTTGAAGTCTTTGGGCGGTTGTGCATTCGGATTTGCCGTACTTTGCCTTCGGGCAAGGATTCAGGCGGGTCCGGCCCGGGGGACGGAGGCCCCGAGCGGGACCCTCACGGTCGAGGGGCTAGTTGTGGAATGAAGGCCCCGGGCCATCCGACCGTTAAAATGAACTTGACTATATTCAGGATACATGTACGGTCTTCAGTGAAGGTTTTGAGGGTGGACGGGTTTCTTTTCGGCAGGGGGTGTTGAACCGGTCGTTAGGGAGGTTCAATGGGAAAAGAGTGAAGACTAACAACAACGGATTCTGAGAAAGGGTGGGTTATGAAAAGATCATTTTGGTTTGCATTATTCATCATCTGCATCAGTTTCTCTTTGGCTGGTTGCTCGTGTGTCCGGAAGCAACCGGTGGAGGAGCCGCCTCCACAACCTGCGGTAGTCAAACCCGCACCTCCGGCTCCGGCGCCTCCACCACCACCTCCGCCGAAGCCTGCTCGTAACTAGGCCTCCCACCTTGCCCTGTCTCGTGGAACGATGATCACGAGACAGGGCGCCTTTCGGTTATCCTCGGAAAAGAAGAACATGCCGACACGGCAAGGATTATCTTACGTTGCGGTGACAAAGCCGACACGGCTGCGCCTTTGGGGAAAGTTGCGCGGCGCGGGGGACCGGGGGAGCGTGCGCGCCCTCACGGCCGTCATGACCCGGGGACTTTGCCTGGGCCTGCTGGCCGTCGGTCTGATCCCCCACCCGGTTGCGGCGGTGGAGACCGCGGCGCAACCGTCCAACCCGAGCCTTGCCGTATCCGTTTCCGAAGTGCCGACAGCCGTCTCCGCTTATGAGGCCCACCATGAGGTCGCATCCCATCCCAAACGGGCCAGTTTCGGTCAGGAGCCGAAGTCTCGAGACACTCAGCAGGTGGCGGACTGGGTCGTTGACTCCGGAGACAATCTAGGATTGACGTTCGCGATCATCGACAAGGTAAACGCCAAGGTCTTCGTTTTTGATGCGGACGGGCGACTTCTCGGCGCAGCCCCGGTTTTGCTGGGCCTGGCGCGGGGGGATGAATCCATCCCCGGAATCGGGCAACGGAAGTTGTCCGAGGTTCGTCCCGAGGAACGAACGACCCCTGCAGGCCGTTTCGTGGCCGCGATGGGTTACGATCCCAAGGGCAAGGAAATGCTTTGGGTGGATTACGAGTCTTCCGTGGGCCTGCATCGGGTGGTCACGACAAAGCCCGCGGAGCGCCGCCTGGAGCGACTGGCCACCCCAACGGCCACCGACAACCGGATCTCTTACGGCTGTATCAATGTTCCGGCCAACTTCTTTGACAGCATCGTGCTTCCGGCCTTTACCGGGACAAGCGGCATTGTCTATGTGCTGCCGGACACCCGGTCGATCCGGGAGGTCTTCAAATCCTACTACGACGTCGAGTTGCGCCGGGGTGCGGGCACGGCTGCAAACCGAGACGAGACCCTGGGACCCGGAGCTCAGCAGCAGGATCTAAGGATCGGCCGCCACGAGGCTCGACCTTAACCAGGCCTTAAGAGAGCGACCGCCCGACACCACCACAGGGTTTGGCCCGGCGTGTGATCCCAACCGTTTGCCGCAGCGCGTTGCGGTTTGGGAGCACGGTTTTCACGAGTCCCCGGAACTCCAAAGGCTGTTCACTATGCCCGTCAGCGTCAGGCAGGCCGGGGATCCTCGGGTGGGCGGAGCGCCTCCTCCAGGGCCCCGCGCAGATTGGCTATGGTGTATGGTTTCTGGATAAACCCCGTGGGTTTTCTGCCCGCAAAACGTTGCGCCACGTCCTGTTCCGTGTAGCCGCTCGAAACGAGGACGGGCACGTCGCCGCTCACGTTGCGCAGTTCCCGGAAAGCCTCCTCGCCGCCCATCACCGGCATGGAAAGGTCCAGGATCACACAGGCGATCTCGGCCCTGCGGGTTCGGAAGACATCCAGGGCCTCTCGACCGTTTTCCGCGCCCAGGACTTGGAAGCCCAGTTGGACCAACATCTCCGACGCCACGCTTCGTACCCGGGGATCGTCGTCCACCAGGAGGATGGTGCCCCCGCCCTGCATTCCCCCCTGCAGCGACATGCCTGGTCCCGCGACTCCCGCCTTCCCGCCCGACTCCCATGCCACGGCAGGCAAGAGGATCTCGAAGGTAGTTCCTTCCCCGACCTCACTGCGGACCTTGACGGCTCCTTTGTGGCCGCGGACAATGCCCAGCACCGCAGCCAAGCCCAGTCCCCGACCCACAAACTTCGTGGTAAAGAATGGATCGAACACCTTGCTTAGGGTTTCGGCGTCCATCCCGCATCCCGTATCCGATACTTCAAGGCAGACGTAGGTTCCCCCGGGTAGGCCGTCGTCCAGGTAACCCTCGGAAAGGTACGCCTCATGGCACTCCTTGACACCCGTCGCGATGGAAATGACCCCTCCTTCTTCTCCCAGTGCATCCGAAGCGTTGGTGATGAGGTTCATGACCACCTGGCGTAACTGGGTTGCGTCCGCTTCCACCGCCGGAAGATCCGGGGTGAGCGAGAAACGGGTCCTCGCTTTCTTGGAGATGGAAACATCGAGCATTTGTGCCATCTCCCGGACGATTTCCGAGAGGTCGTAGAAGCCGACCATGAAGCGTCCTTTCCCGGAATAGGCCAGCATCTGCCGACAGAGGTCCGCGGCCCGAAGGGAAGCCCGGGCGATCTCCTCCACGTGGTGATGGGCGCGGGACGTGGGAGAAATCGAGGCAAGGGCCAGGTCGGCGTTTCCCAGGATGGCCATGAGGAGATTGTTGAAATCGTGGGCGATCCCTCCCGCAAGCACGCCCAGGCTCTCGAGCTTCTGGACTTCACGCATCTGTGCCTCGAACCTGCGGCGCTCCTCCTCCATTCGCTTTCGCTCGGTGATATCGCGAATGAGGCCCAGGTCCGCGGTCTTTCCGCCGTATTGAATGATGTTTGCCGAGAGCTCCACCTCGATCCTTGTGCCGTCTTTGCGAACCAGTGCGGCTTCGTAGACCGAGGGGACCTCCTTGCCTTCCAGTCGATCCCTGACCCGCTGGGCGATCATTGGGCGATACTCCGGGGCCACATAATCCGAGAAAGGCGTGTGGATCATTTCTCCCTGGGCATATCCCAGGATGTCTCCCACGGAACGATTGACGAATTGGAGAACGTCGTCCTGGATAATCACCACTCCGTCCTTCGCTTGTTCCACTACCACCGCGTACCTTGCATCCGAATCCCGGAGGGCTTCTTCGGCCCGTTTGCGCTCGGTGATGTCTCGGATATGCACCAGGTACCCGATGACGGGTCCCTGGGCGACCTCTTTCAAGGGGGTGACCAAGACGTCCAGATGGACGACCCCACTCTTGGCGGTCTCGTACAACCCGAGGGCCCTCACTCGCTCGAAGTCGCACGGAATCTCGATGCGTGCATTTTCCCCTCGCCGCAGTCTGGCCTTGAGTTCTTCGCTCAGGTTGGGATCTCCGAAAAGGTTGAACTTTTTCACCGTCGAGGGATCGGAAACGCCAAAGATGTCGTAAGCGGCACGGTTGGCGTGGAGCAGCGTGCCTTGCCGGTCGTAGAGCTCGATGCCGATGGGCGATTCTTCACAAATGCCCCGGAATTTCGCCTCGCTCTCCCGCAGGATTTCCTCGGCCCGCTTGAGTTGGGCGATGAACCGGGCCTGTTGGATGTTCTGGAAGGCGGTATTGGAGAGCTGATTGGCCAGGGCGAAAAGCGAGTGGGCGATTTGTTCGAAGGTCCTCTCGGACATGATGGGGACCCTGAGGAAGGCCTCCCGAAACGCTCCTTCGTCGACCCCGATGAGGCGGGCGTATTCCAAAATCTGCGCCTCGCTTTGAGCCTCGTTGCGGACCTGGCCGATGAGCCAGCTGGCGATGTGGCGCCCGCCAACGGTGATACTGGCTCCGGCGCCCCACAAGCCGGCACTCAAGCACTTCTGGATGATCGGTCCCGAGGGATTATGCCGTCCCAGGGTCGCATCGGATACCTGACAGTTATGGACGCCTTTCTCACTCCTGCGGATGAACTTGCTGCAGAAATCGGTGAAGTTGCTCGGTCGCGTGATCGGGGTGCCGTCCGGTCGCGTGATGAGGGCGGCAACCCCCCAGACTTCCGCAAACAGATCCTGGAGGTGCTGGAGATCGGCCAGGTTGAACAGGTCTTCGAACGAAATGTTTCCGGCATCATCCAGGGGTTGGGTCAACGCCAGTATGCGCTTCTCGAGCGCATCTTCGGCCCGCTTGCGCTTGCTGATGTCCACCGTGATGCCTCCCAGCAGAGGGGGGGAGCCGACAACCTCGACCGGGAATTTGTAGGTTTCGAAGAAGTGTTCGGTGCCGCGGGGGTCGGTGACCGTCTCCTGGATGACCAGGGGACCCTCGTTCAGGGCTTTTCGGTCATCGGCAACCATCCTCTCGGCCAGTTCCCGGGGCACAAGCTCCCAGGTGGTTTTCCCAACGCAATCGCCCCAGTCGAAAAGCTCCTTGAGGTACCGGTTGGCAAACAGGAGACGCCCCGACGGGTCCTTGATGAAGACTCCCGCAGGCAGGTGTTCCATGAACACCGAGAAACGCTTCTCGACCTCGGCCAGGGCGGCTTCCGCCCGCTTTCTCTCCGTGAGGTCGGAACAGACGGCCAGGAACAGCTCTTCCCGCGCCCGTTCAAGACGCCGCACGGACACTTCCACCGGCACCGCCGTGCCGTCGCGCCTTCGGTGAACGCTCTCGAAGAAGTGATGACCCTGTTTTCGCAGCGTATTGAACCGCTGGGGGACCTGGGCGGTTTGCTCGGGATCCACCAGGTCAAGAAGGGTCATTTTCAAAAATTCCTCGCGACGGTACCCCAGGCGCTCGCAGGCTGCCAGGTTTGCCTCCCGGATGCGGCCTTGGGCGTCATGGATCAAAACCGCGTCCTTGGCATGGTCCAGCAAGGCTCGGAATTCCTCCTCGCTCCTGTGCAGGGCTTGCTCCGCCCGCCTTCGCTCCACGATCTCACCAATCCATCGCGCCACGGAGACAAGGTGCTTCCCGGCCCAATCCAGGATGAACGGGGGGCGCGTAGGGTAAGCGTCGGCGTGTCGGCGGAGCTCTTCTTTCCGGACACCGTAGGCATTGGCCAATTCGTTCAGCCTTGCCTCGTCGCGGGGTGGATCTCCGTAGCCCATGCTGACGGCGCCGACGGCTTCCCCACCCGCGAGAATCGGGGCGGCAAACAACCGGATTCCCCCGCGACAGGCGACGTCTACGGGCCCTTTGTCTCGGATCGAAAGGAGAGCCGCTTCCTTCCAGCAGGACTCATGACAGTGCCATTGGCCGGACTCGATGGCCTCCCGGTTATCCGCCGTGGGGCAAGCATCCCTGGATGCCTGATCCATGAACCGACACCAACCGGGCGGGAACATCCTCAGGGCGTAATCGCCGTTTTTCTCATAGACCGCGCAGGTGGTACCCAAGAGCTCCGTAAAGTCCCGGAAAATATCCTCGAGAAAGGAGCTCCCAACCGAATCCAGGATCAGCCGAGAGGTATTCAACAAGGTCAGATCGCCGTACGGCGGGACCCTCCCCTCCGTTGCACCCCCTCGACCTACCCCTTCGGCCGACTTGCTTTTCAGCATCCCCCGGATGCGCTCAAGGGGTTCCTCGTTGCCACCGGTGTTCCCACTGGGCCGTTCCGCAGTCATTGCACCCTCCATCGAGGCAGTCCAGAGCCCTACCCCGTTTGCGACTCGGCATCCTCGTGCACTCCCCTTCCACCCTCAGCTCACGTATCGCGCCGCCAGTTCCTCCACGGCGGGGAAGATCCGCCCGTGAAGCGCGCAGTAGGGATCTTTCCGAAAAAGGTCCCCGTATCCGCTGTAGGCCCTTACCGGACATCCTCCATGGCGAATGCTCAGGGAATTGCAGTCCAGGCAGTCTTCCGTTCGGATCAGGACTCCGGGTCTCGATTGAATCCTCAGGCGGGCCGGACTGTTTCGAAGCAAGTCCGACAGGCTTCCGGAATCAAAGACGTTGCCGGACCGTGACTCCGGGTAGCTGGTCGCCCAGCAGTCGCATTGAGCCACATGGCCCCGGGGGTCAATGCAGACGAACTCGTTGGCACAATTGTCCCGCCATATGCACAGGAAGTCCTTGCCGCCATGGACGAAATAGCGCACCAGCCCGTCAAAGGGACCGACACGCACCCCGCGTTCGAAACCCCGTTCGAGCCAAACCCGAGCCAAAGCCACCAGGAATTCGCTCAACCGCCCGGTCTCCAGGGGATAACCCGGTTTGACCGCATTGGAGGCCCCTCCGGGAAACGGGGTATTCACCTGAAAATCCTGGATTCCCAACTCGTCCGTGAAGTGAGAATGGGACCGTTCGGCACCCAACTCGAGGGTCCGTTCATTGGGAATGGGGATCACCCCGACTTCGATGCCGGCATCTCTTGCCGCTCGAACATTCCGCGACCATATTCGGTCGTATTCCTTCGGACCCCCCTCTTGAGCTTCCGATGGAGACCGGGATAGTCCATGGAGGTTCCCACGCTGTTGCCGAACATTTGGGCAAGGACCCAATCCCGGCGGTCGCTGTAGGCGATCAGGTTGGATTGGACGAAGTGCTCGACCCGACGACGGCCGGA
Organism: Syntrophobacteraceae bacterium; assembly: GCA_029974695.1. Classification (GTDB taxonomy): domain Bacteria; phylum Desulfobacterota; class Syntrophobacteria; order Syntrophobacterales; family Syntrophobacteraceae; genus JAGPLX01. The sequence continues at coordinate 7,275 of JARKQW010000165.1, forward strand.
ATTCACGGCCTCCCCGATGATCCCGTGAGCCTCTTCGAACCATTCCGGAGCCGGGGTCATGACTTCGCCCCCTTGCCGGTAGACGGAAAGAGTTTCGATGTGCTCCCGCACCATGTGGTCCACCACTTTGCGGACCACGACCGAGAGTTCGTCGTGGGTGAGCTGCCCATCGGTCTTCTTCTGGATGCAGAATTCACAATCGGCGTCGCACAGGAGGGTCGGGAGCAGGATGAGGGACAAGGGCCCCCGCGTCATCATTCCCCCCTCTCCCCGGAGCGGAACAAACCAGGAAAGATCCCCCTTCAGTCCTCGGCCGTTTTCTCCAGCCGATCGAAGGGTCTTTTCACCCCGTCGTATCGATAGTCCTTTTCCGGCCATTTGAAATACCCGAGGCAGACTTCGAAGGACCGGCAGTCACAACATTCCCCGGCATCCTCGAGGAGTTCCCGGCTGAACCCGGCTATGAAAGAAGGAAGCTCGTGTCCCGGTTCGACCCCGGCAAATTTCCGGGAGACGGTTTCTTCCCCTTCCCGGGTTACGAATCGAAACCGCGACGGGTCTTCTTCCTGCACCGCCCAAAGGGTAAAGGGCGATCCGTGAGAGAACCCCGGAAACATGGAGTGGATGAACTCCACCGGCTGAGAGACCGTCCACTGGTGCAGGTAGAAGTCGACGACCCGGAAAAGCTCTCCCATCCGTTGGGGGTCCGGCTGGGAAGGCTCGAGCTTGACCGCAAAATCCAGGGACGCAGCCAGCTTGACTGCTCTAGAAAACCCCGACGTCACCGGAATGAAAACCCGGACCGGGTGACGGGCCGATAGGGGGGAATACCGGTAGAGAAGCGGAAGTTCCTTCTCGAGGTCCTCGAGGACCAGGTCCACCGGTACCGGCTGCTCCCAGCGAAACAGCTCATCGAGGTTTCCCCCCGTCCCCAGCACCTGGAGGTAGGCGATGCTTTCCGGGTTGTCGGTCAGGCCCGGATCGATCCTCTCCGAATCCTGCCATCGGACGATGATTCTGCGTCCTCGGTAGGCTTCGATTCTCTCGACCGGAACGTTTTGGACCAGGGTATCATTCATGATCTCAATCGCTTGACTTCAAGCGGCCCCGAGCAACCGGGTCCCCCCGGCCCCGGTGCCCGAGGCGGAACCCATCCCTGCAGCCGGTTGCTCTTCGGCGCGCAGCCGGGAAATGTGCACGGCGACAATCCGCCATTTGCCCTTTTCCTTCCGGAGGTTCCCGGACATGTTGAAACTTCGTTCCTTTTTCTCCCCCTTCACCACGGCTTCCATCGTGGTGGTCCCTGCAAACCAGCCGGAACCGCCCCGGGAAGCGAAAACAACCCAGTCGTATCGGAAGTTCAAAGCATTGGCCTCGAACCGGTTGAAGAATTGGTTGAAGGCTCCCCTCACGGCTTCGTCTCCCACCTACACTTCTCCGGGGCCGGTGCCCATGAGGACGATATGCGGGTCGGACGAAAAAGCCATCATCACCCCCTTGAGGTCCTGGGCGTTGAATGACTTGTGAAGCCCTTCCACCACTCCCCGGATCGCGGCCGAGTCCCGGGGGTTCCCAGCCTTCCCTTGTTTGGCCGGACACGGAGGAACCAGCACCGAAGAGAACAACAACATCATCCGCAGACTTCTCCCCAGAACCATGGCATCCCCTTTTCCTCGATTGGTTGGCGTTTTGGGAAGACGAGGACCGATTTCCTGCGCAACCACCGTCACGGCGCATGAGAGGGGTCATTCCACAAGGTTGACGCTCCTAACCCCCGGGACGGCCCGTCGAGTCTTTGGTTGTCCGGCCGCTGCCGAGGCGGGAGACCATGAAGGTACACGGGCAGCATACAATGAAAGGCCTATCGTTTGCAAAAAGATCCGCATGAGCACAATCCCCCATTCCCGGAGGTCTTCAGCCGGAAACCTCGAAACCGTCCGAAGGCGGATGCCCGTGAAGGAAATGCCGGCAGTTGAAGACGGGCGGGGGCTATGCTACTAGTGA
>JARKQW010000186.1 GCA_029974695.1 Syntrophobacteraceae bacterium
ATCGAAACCCCCATGCTCACCAAGAGCACCCCGGAAGGGGCCCGGGATTACCTGGTACCCAGCCGCCTCCACCCGCAGCATTTCTACGCTCTCCCCCAGTCTCCTCAGCTCTTCAAACAGCTCCTCATGGTGGCCGGATTCGAGCGTTACTTCCAGGTGGTTCGCTGCTTTCGAGACGAGGACCTGCGTCCCAACCGACAGCCGGAATTCACCCAGCTGGACATCGAGGCGTCCTTCATCGACGAGGAGTTCATCTACGATCTTACCGAAGAGCTGACGGCGCGCATGTTCCAGGCGGCGGGCATCCGCCTGCCCCGCCCCTTTCCCCGCATGACGTACCGCGAGGCCATGGACCTCTACGGTACGGACCGCCCCGACACCCGCTTCGACCTCACCTTCGTGGAAGCCACCGACCTTTTCCGGGAAACCCGTTACGGCATCTTCAAACAGATCCTGGATCGCGGCGGACGGATCAAGGGGATCTGTGTCCGGGGGCAATCGGAAAACCTGAGCAAGAACGTCCTCCAGAACGAGTATGCCAAGGAGATCGTGCCCTCCTTCGGCGCCAGGGGCATGACCTGGATGAGGGTTGCCGACGGCGATCTCGACTCGAACATCGTCCAGTTCTTCAGCCCTCGAGAAAAGCAGGCGGTGCTGGATCGATTCGCCGCCAAAGACGGCGATGTCGTTCTCATGATTGCCGACGCATCCTATGACACCGTGGTGTCGGCCCTGGGGCAGCTTAGGCTCCACCTGGCGGCCCGGTTGGATCTCATCCCCCGGGGAATCTATCGTCCCTTGTGGATCACCGAGTTCCCCCTATTCACCCAAACCGAGGAGGGCATCGCCTCCAACCACCATCCGTTTACGTCCCCCGACCGGGAAGATTTCGACCCCGCCGACTCGGATCAGCTCCTGCAGCTCCTCTCCAGGGCCTACGATTTGGTGGTGAACGGAGAGGAACTGGGCGGAGGCAGCATCCGCATTCACCACAAGGACCTGCAGATGCGGGTCTTCGAGGCCCTGGGGCTGTCGGCGGAAGAGGTGGAGGAAAAATTCGGGTTCTTCCTCCGGGCCTTGGACTACGGAGCCCCGCCCCACGGGGGACTTGCCCTGGGAATGGACCGCATGGTTTCCATGATTTTGGGGACTTCGTCCATCCGGGAGGTTACCGCTTTTCCCAAGAACCGCAGCGCCTTCTGTCCCCTGACCCGGGCTCCTTCGACGGTTTCCCGGGAGCAACTCAAGGAGTTGGGGCTCCTGGACCGGGGGGAGACCCAGCCCATGCCGGGGCCCCGGGACCGGAAGGACGACCTGGACCACCTGGCCTGGGTTTCCCGGATCGGTTTCAGCGAAGAGGAACGGCCCCTCCTGGCGGCGGCCCTCGAGGACGCCAAGAAAATGGCCCGGACCGCCGGACTTCGAGCTCCCCGGGAGGGGCCTCTCTTCTCCGTATGTCCCGTGACGGACCCCCTCAAGGAGCAGGCCGAGCCCGTTTTGTGCCCTCTTTCCGCATCCGGCGAGCTTCTCCGGTGCGCTCCTTCCGTCAAGGGAAATTACTACAAAGTGGCGAGCATCCTGGAATGACATCCGTCCCGGGAGCCTGTGGAGTCCACCATTCAACAAGGGAGTGAGTTGCATGCATCCAAACGTCTCCAACCCGGGGAACTCAGCCCACGGAACCGCGGCAAGAAACGCCTCCCCGGCCGGGAAGCGGGTGGGAGTCCCGTCCAACCTCTCGGTGAAAGGCCTCCCCACCGAAGCCGGGTCTTTGGCTCTCCGCGGCTTCACGGCCTTCGAGGACGCCACCGTCGTCCGGCGTCTCAAGGAGTGCGGTGCGCAACCGGTGAGTTGGGCACTCTCCCGGGAGCTGGGCTTGGGCCTCTGCCCGGAGGATCTCTCGAGGGTCCTGGGCAACGGCCAGGTCGACTTCTCCCTCATGACGGACACCCTCGGGGAAGCGCGGGTCGCGGCGGCAGTGAACGGGGTGTTCGGGTTCAAGCCCAGTTACGGGATGGTATCCCGGTTCGGCCTGGTGGGCGTGGTTCCTTCCATGGACTGCTGCGGTTTCCTGGGAAAAAACCTGGATGACATTTCCGCAGCCTTCCGGGCGGTCCGAGGAAAAGACGACCGAGACCCCTCCATGCCGGACCCGGAAGCCTGCGCCGCGGCCGATCCCCCGGAATCTTTGGATTCCCCCGTATCGGTGGGAACGATCGTCCAGTGCATGAACGGGTTGGATTCCGCCGAGCGGACGGCTCTCGAGAAGGCGCTGTCCCGGTTGGAGTCCTTGGGCGCGACGGTTCGGGAGGTGGAATTCCAAGGCTTCGACCTGGCCCGGTTGGTCCACAACGTGGTCGGTTCCGTGGAGGCGTCCTCGAGCTGCGGGAAATTCGACGGGGTACGCTACGGCCATCGGGCCTCCGGGGCAAAAAACTGGAACGAAATGTACCTGCGTTCCCGAGCCGAATCCTTCGGCACGCTGGTGAAAGCCTATCTCTTCCAGGGTGCCTACTTCCAGTTCCAGGACTACCCGGCCTTCGAAAATGCATGCCGCATTCGGTCCGGCCTGGTCCGGGAAAGCAGGAGGCTGTGGGAACAGGCGGACCTGGTGGTTCTGCCCACCCGGCGCCCGGGCGCCGCCCCTTCCAACCCCGCCGACGTCGGAGAGCTCTACGACCCCTTCAGCCTGACCCTGTGGTCCAACGTGACGGGCCTTCCCTCCCTGAGCCTTCCCCGTCTCGTCCTCCATGGGGACTCGGACTTGGGCCTCCAGCTGGTGGGCCCCCTGTTCGGCGACGAACGGCTCTTGAGAGTGGCCGGGCAATGGTTCCAAACGATGGAAGGAGTTCGATGATCATGGACTACGAGGCGGTAATAGGGCTCGAAATCCACGTACAACTGAATTGCCGGACGAAAATGTTCTG
>JARKQW010000198.1 GCA_029974695.1 Syntrophobacteraceae bacterium
TATGCCGCAGCCTTTGCAGGAGGCCGAGATGTTCTCGGCTCGATATCCCTTTCCGTGGACCTTGGTCAGCCGGATGGCGCTAAAGGGGCAGGAAACCTCGCAAAGTCCGCACCCGATGCAGACCTCCTGATCGACCCAGGATACGATGGGTTCCACTTCCACCTTGGCCTGGGTCAGGACCGTGGCCGCACGGGATGCGGCCGCCTGGGCCTGGGCCACGGATTCCTCCATGGGCTTGGGATAGTGGGCAAGCCCCGCCACAAACACCCCGTCGGTGGCGAAATCCACGGGACGAAGCTTCATGTGGGCCTCGAGGAAGAAACCGTCCTGGTTGAGGGGGACCTTGTAGAACTGGGCCAGGCTTTCCAAGTCTTTGGGGATGATGGCCGTGGCCAGGTTCAGGTAATCCGCCTCCAGGTGGACGGGGCGCTGGAGCACATGGTCCTGCACGGTGATGCGGATCTTCTCCCGTCCGTTCACGGTAACGGGCTCCACCAACGGCTTGGCGTCCAAGGAATAGCGCAGAAAGAGAACTCCCAGTTCCCGTGCCCTTCGGTAGAGCTCTTCCCTCGGTCCGTAGGTCCGAAGATCCCGGTAAAGGATGAAGACATCCAGGTCCGGTTTGCGGGTTTTCAGCTCGATGGCCTGCTGGACGGAAGCGGTGCAGCAGATCTTCGAGCAATAAGGCCGCTCGGGTTCCCGGGAACCCACGCACTGAATGAAGGCGACGGCCTCGGCCTCCTCGAGCCTTCGGGGCTCTTCCCGAAATAGCTTGTCCAGCTCGTGCCACCGGGTGACCCGGTCGCTTTGGCCGTACAGGTACTCGTCGGGTTTGAGGGAATGGGCTCCCGTGGCCAGGATCACCACCCCGTGCCGGATTTCTTTCTCCCCCTGGGGGGTCTCCACCGTGGAGAAAAAGTTCCCCACAAAGCCCCCGGCCTTGGTCACCTTTGCCCCGGTGATCACCTCAATCCGGTCGTGATTCGTGACTCTCCGGACGAGGTCCTCGACATGGGAGGCAACGTCCTCCCCTTTCCAGGTACGGGGAACCTTGAGGGCATGTCCCCCCAGAAATTCCTTGGTTTCCACCAGGACGACCCCGAATCCCTGGTCGGCCAGGTTGAGGGCCGAGGTCATTCCGGCCACACCTCCCCCGACGACCAGGGCGCTGTGGGTGAGATCCACCTCGATACGTTCGATGGGCTCGAGGAGCGCCACCTTGGCCACCGCCATGCGCACCAAGTCCTTGGCCTTCTCCGTGGCTTTCTCGGGCTCCGCCTGGTGCACCCAGGAATCCTGGTCCCGAATGTTGGCCAGCTCGAATAAGTAGCGATTGAGTCCCGCTTCGCGAATGGTTTCCTGGAATAGGGGCTCATGGGTGCGCGGGGTGCACGCGGCCACCACCACCCGGTTGAGGCGATGTTCCTCGATGGCTTCCCGGATGAGCTTTTGGGTGTCCTGGCTGCAGGTGAAGAGATTGTTGGCCACGTACACCACATTGGGAAGGGTCCCCGCGTATTCGCGAACGGCGGGAACGTCCACGACGCTGGCGATGTTGATGCCGCAGTGGCACACGAAGACCCCGATGCGCGGCTCACCTTCGGCCACAGGAAGCTCCTCGGGATAGGTCTTCTTCCTGGTGAGAGTATGCCGGGAGGAGGAAAGGGCTGCGGCCGAGGCCGCCGAGGCCGCCGAGGCTTCCATGACCGAATAGGGAATGTCCTTGGGACCCGTGGCCACCCCGCAGGCAAACACTCCCGGTCGGGATGTGGCGACGGGAGCGAAGCTTGCCGTTTCGGCAAACCCGTCGACGTTCATCTCCACCCCCAGCCGGGCGGCCAGGTCCTGAACGTCCCGGGGGGTCTCGATGCCCACCGAGAGCACCACCATGTCGAACACTTCGGTGCGGGGGACCCCGTCATCCAGCACGTAACTGATCGCCAAATCGTCCGAGCCGGGAGCGACGGGCTCGATGCTGTGCACTCGAGATCGGATGAAGCGGACTCCGCTCTCCTCCCGGGCCCGGTCGTAATAGCGCTCGAAATCTTTGCCGTAGGTGCGCATGTCCATGAAGAAGATCGTCGCCTCCAGGTCACCGTGGGCATGTTCCCTGGCGATGACCGCTTCCTTGATCGCGTACATGCAGCAAACCCCGGAACAGTAGCCGTGGGCGCCATGCTGGAGATCACGGGACCCCACGCACTGGAGCCACGCAATGCGCCTGGGAGGTGTTTTGTCGGAGGGTCTCACCAGATGTCCCTCAAATGGACCGGAAGCACTCAGGATCCTCTCG
>JARKQW010000199.1 GCA_029974695.1 Syntrophobacteraceae bacterium
GCTTTCCGCTTCGGCCTCACTTTCGACAGAGAGCCCCAGGTCCAAGGCAAGATCCATCGCAAGGTCGCCCTCCCGAACCAGAGGCTGGGAGAGGGGAGGGCCGTTTTCCGCACTCGCGGCCGGCACCCACCCGGCCAACAAAGGAACAAGGAGCACCACTGCCGCAACCAAACTCCCGGGCAATCGTTTCATCGTAGGCTCCTGAATTTGTACCATCAAGGAAATGACGCCGGAGGGCTTTGAAAACCCTGTTCGAAGACCTTTCAACTCATAGACGATCCCGGGACTTGATTCGTCTACGAACCTTCCCCGGCCCGGAAGGAGCGAACCCGGTTCCGAACGACGTTCCTTCGGGGAAGATGATCACCCCCCACGCCGAGATGAGCGATGCTCCGCCGACTGTCGGCCGGGGGTCTCGGACAACCGGCAAAAGGAGGGACGAGAACTCGGCCGGTGCCGCATCGCTCGATGCCAACCGCGGAGATATTGAACCAATCCTCCCAGGCAAACGGTTCATCGCCCGGGGCTCGGGGAGACTCATCGAGACCCGGAAACCGGGAATGTCCCGGAGCCCTCTACAGGTCGATGGTCAGGCCGTCGTGGGCGAGGTCGATCCGGAGGGGATGGGACCCGGCGTAGAGATCGAGGTATTCGCGGGTATCCGTGAGGAACCGGTCGAGGGCATCGTCGTCCAGTACCGGATCGTGGTGGAAAAGGCAAAGGTGCTTCACGCCGGCCTTCACGCTGAGCTCCACCGCGATGATATTGCTGGAATGGCCCCAGTCTTCCTTGTTGGACACCTGTTCTCCAAAGGAATACTGGGCATCGAAGATGAGTAGATCGGCGTCTTGGATGAAGCTCAGGAAGGCATACCCGTCCGTTTCCATATCGGCCTTATGTTCGGAATCGGTAGAATAAACAAGGACCTTTCCCCCCCGTTCGAACCGGTACCCGAAGGAGCCGCCCGGATGGTTCTGCTTGACTCCCCGGACGTTGAACCCGGCAATGGCGTAATCCTTGTCGGTCTCCAGCACGTGGAACCGGATGTCCGAGAGAAGATTCTCGAGGGGCATGGGGAAATGCAACCCTTGTTGCTGATTGCTGAAAGCCTCTTTTAGCCGTTCGTGGAAACCGTAGATGTGAATCGCGTTGCCGGGAATGTAGGCAGGAACGAAAAACGGAAAACCCTGTAGATGGTCCCAATGGAGATGGGACATGAAGAGATGAAAGACCCGGGGAGGTTTCCTCCCCTGGTTCGCGCTCTCCCTCAGCACGTGGTTGCCGAAGACCCTGATGCCTGTTCCCGCGTCACACAGGACCGCCTCATCTCCTCCGGCGATTTCCACGCAGGAGGTGTTGCCTCCGTAGGTCCCGCGAACGGAAAAGGGCAGTTGTGCTTCCACGAACCGGGCGAGATCCTCGTCGTTGTCCAGGGAGAGATTCCTCGAATCCCTCAGGGCTCGGAGGATCTTCTTCCGGACGGCCTCCGCCGTCAGTGGGGCCGGCAGAGAACCGCGACTTCCCCAGAAACGAACCTTCATCACCAAGGCCCCCTCCACAAATCCCTTGAGCGTCTGCGTGTCCCCTCCTCCCGGGCTAATGATCCAAGAAGGATTCATCGGCTGATGATAGCAGAAGGGACGGGGCGTGAGAAGAAGAATGGGGGGTAAAGGCCGTCATGGGGGGACTGCCCCGCTAGAAATTCTTCCCGGCTTCCACGGCCGCGTCCATTCCTTTCACGAGGTTGGCTTCCGCCTGGGCGGAAAGGGTCCCCTCCACTCGAAGGGTTCGAATGTCCTCGAAACCGATGAATCGAAAGATCATTTCCAGGTAGGGCTTCTGGAAGTCCATGGCGGCCGCATCGGACCCCGCCGGGTATTTGCTCCCGGACGCCAGAAGGATCTGGAGGGGTTTTCCCGTGATGAGGCCGCTGTATCCCTTGACCGGGTCGTAGGAGAAGCTGAGGCCCGGTTGAACAATGTTGTCGATGAATTGCTTGAGACGATAGGGAATGGAAAAGTTCCACATCCCGCTGGAAACAACCACCTTGTCTGCGGACTTGAGGTGTTCCGTAAGCTCTACGACCCGCTGCCATGCGCGGGCTTCTTCGGGGGAGTGGTCCAGACCCCGCAGAACCTTGTATTTTCCCGAGGCGGCGGTGAAATCGAAAGCGGGCAGATCTTCCCTCCAAAGGTCCAGCTGTTCGATGGAATCGTTGGGATGCGCTGCCCGGTAGGAACCAAGAAAAGCGGCCGCCAATCGATTGGAGAAGGACAAATCACCCATGGGGCTTGCCTGGATATGGAGCAGTCTTGCCATGTGGGACTCCTCATGGTGTGGGCGTCAGCGAGGACGCGTTTGGGGTGCCGTGAACACCTGCGGGGGCATCCGTGCCACAGCACAGCCGCGCTCCTGCAGGCACATCGAGTTCGGGGGGCCTGCCGGGCCAACCGCCCCCATCCTCTCAGGGCGATCCCGGAAATTCTCTTGATCCCTCGGCTCCGCCGGAATGCCCTTGAAGATAGGCACTTTGTTTGCGGATTCAAGGGAATCGGACCGGAGAGGAGCCGCACGGATCTCCCGTTCCCGGGATCTCCCGCGGACGGACTCTTTGCAACTCCGTCTGGGACGTGTTATGAAAACGAGCATAGGAGAGCGGAAGTGACCCAAGGTCTTGCGACCTGACCCGGGACATCCTCCAGAGGTTCCATCCGCAAGGGGCTGGTATGAAAAGGACGGGATTTCTTTACGATGAAAGGTACCTTCGGCACCTGACGGGGCCTTGTCATCCGGAGGCTGCCGAGCGCCTGGAATCCATCTATCGAGGGATCCAACAGGCCGGACTTTTGCCGAAGCTGACCCTGGTGGAAGCCCGTCCCGCCGACCTCAAGTGGGTGGAAACGGTGCATAGCCGAGAGCATATCGAGCGTCTCAGGGATGCCTGCCTCAACGGGGTTTCGGAATTCGACCACCCCGACAACCAGATGTGCAAAGACACCTTTGAAACGGCACTCCTGGCGGTGGGAGGGGTCCTCAACGCCGTGAGGCTGGTCATGGAGAAGAGACTGGACAACGCCTTCTGCGCCGTGAGGCCTCCGGGGCATCACGCCGAGGCCGACAAAGCGATGGGTTTCTGCTATTTCAACAATGTCGCCATAGCGGCCAGGTATCTCCAGAAGCAATGGGGAGTTCCCAGGATCGGCATCGTGGACTTCGACGTCCATCACGGCAACGGGACCCAGAAGGCTTTCGAAACCGAACGAACCGTGTTTTACTACTCCATTCATGAACACCCCTCTTTTGCCTACCCCGGTACGGGTCGCGAGTTCGAACGAGGGACGGACTTCGGGTACGGCTATACTCTGAACTCCACGGTTCTGCCCGGACAGGGCGACGAGGAATACCGGGAGCTCATTCAGAGGGACCTGATCCCCGCCTTTGATCGATATCGCCCCCTGGTCATCCTGTTGTCCGCCGGGTTTGATGCGCACGTCGAGGACGACATGTCCGGCGTGAATCTCACAACGGAGGGGTTCTCATGGCTCATGGAAACCATGGTCGGGTTGGCGGAAAAATATGCTGAAGGACGTTTGATTTCCATCCTGGAGGGGGGGTATTCGTTGGATCTCTTGCCGGAGTTGGTGAAAAACCACGTGGAGATCCTCCTGGGGAGCTAGACATTTCCCGGGGGCCGTCGTCCCATGGAGGGGGGCGGGCCCTTCAGTCGAGGGGGAACATTGAAACCGAACACCGGGATGATCACCGGGCAGGCTGGAAGGATTCGGTTTTCCGGCGGGATGAGGGGAGGAGGAGATGTTCATTGACAAGTCCATGACGAGGAATGTCGTCGCGGTGGATCCCGAATGCAGCGTCATCGAGGCCAAAGGGATCATGACGCAAAACCGTATTCGCCATCTTCCCGTGGTGAATGCGGACAACTACCTTATCGGCATTGTGACCGACCGGGACATCCGGAGCGCCCTGCCTTCGCCCATCCTGCACGAAGGGGAGTCCGCGGGAATGGAGGAACGGGTCCGGGAACTGAGGGTGAAGGACATCATGACGAGGAACCCCATCACCATCTCGCCCGCTCACACCCTCGAGGACGCCCTCCTGCTGATCCA
>JARKQW010000218.1 GCA_029974695.1 Syntrophobacteraceae bacterium
CGGGAAAAGCCCCCTGCGGCATGGACCTCGTCCCCGTCTACGCCGAGGAGGAGGGGGCCTCGGAGCCCGGAGACGCTCCCGGCTCCGTTCGGATCACTTCCCGGAGACAGCAGCTCATCGGGGTTCGATACGACGAGGCGCGGAAACGGCCCCTGTCCAAGATCATCCGTACCGTGGTGGGCGGGTGACCTACGATGAAACCAGGACCGCCCATATTCATGCCCGGGTTTCCGGCTGGATCGACCAGGTGTACGTGGACTTCACGGGAGTGCTGAGAAGGGCCGGCCGCTTCTAATCATTTACATACAGTTCCGAGTTGGTCTCGACCCGGTAGGATCTGCTGATTGCAAAGAAGTCCAAGGATTCCCTGGAAAGGAGTCCTTTTTTGCGGAGCCTGGGGTCCAATGCCCGGACGCTCTATGAATTCACTCGAGAAAGGCTGAAGCTTTGGGACATCCCCCAATCCGAAGTCCGGGAGATCGAAAAACGGGGGACCCCCGGCAAGGGCCTGACCCTGTATTCTCCCATCCACGGTCCTGTCCCGACCCGCAACGGGTTCGCCGGGCCGAGTCACGCCGGAGATGGAGTTCTACAGCCTTGCGGACCTTTCCACCGTTTGGGTTAAGCCCACGTCTACGAATACGAATTGCCCATGGTCCGCATGGGACAGAGCGCAACCATAACCCTCTCCTGCTTTCCCGGCAAGACCTTTCGCGGCAAGGTTGCCTATCTCTCCCCGGGGCTGGAGCCTTCCACCCGCAGCCTCAAGGCGAAGATCGAATTTCCCAATCCCGGCTATCAGCTCAAACCGGACATATACGCGAACATGGGAGTCGAGACGGACTTGGGGGTTCAGCCGGCCGTGCCCCGGGAGCCCGTCCTGGATTCGGGCACGGAACAGGTCGTCTTTGCGGCCCGGGAAGGGGAGTCCCTCGAGCCGCGGAAGGTCTCCCCGGGACCCCCGGTCGGGGAGGATGTCATTGTGATGGCGGGCGTCGAGGCGGGGGAACGGGGGGGTCGTTTCCGCCCATTTCCTCATTGATTCCCAAAGCAGACTCAAGTCCGCCCTCGGGAGCATGAACGTCGGCGCCGTCCGACCCCTCAGCGTTCTTGAATTCAACCTGAGCATCGCCGTTTGGGTGGGATTGATCGCCCTCGTGGGGGTGGACGCGGAAACCGGGGTCTTCATGTTCCTCTACCTGGATTTTGCCTATTACGAAAGGCGGGCCAAGGGGCGAATGAAGACCCGGGAGGACCTCCGGGAGGCCGTCGTCCAGGGGGCCGTCAAGCGTCTTCGACCCAAGTTCATGGCCGTGGCGGTGATGTTCCTGGGCCTCGTCCCCATCCTGTGGTCGACAGGGGCGGGCTCAGATGTTATGAAACGCATCGCGGCCCCCATGTTCGGAGGCATCTTCACCCCCTTCCCCATGGAGCTGGCGGTTTACCCGGCGATCTACGAAGTCCGGCGCGGGTATTTCCACGTGAGACCGGATGGACGGAAGGCCGAAGAGATCGGGTTGGGAAAGGGGGGGAGTTGCCCCCAAGACCAACTTCGTCCTTGCACAAGGACAGGGTTTCATGAGACGGATGACAGGGTGGATGACGGGTTTGTCTGCGGCGGCTTTTCCTGTCGTTTCCTTGGCTCATGGGGTGAAGGTCCCGGCGGGAGTTCCCCAGGCCGACTGCCCCGTCATGAGCTACCCCGTCAATAAGGAACAGTTTCCGGGCTACCGGGGCAAGCGGGTTTGCTTCTGCTGTTCCGCATGTCCCGAAGGATCCAAGAAGGACCCCGGGAACTTTATGAAGGAGATGAAGGAGCAGGG
>JARKQW010000242.1 GCA_029974695.1 Syntrophobacteraceae bacterium
TTGCATCCTGGAAACTCCAGCGAAGTCAGCCGCAGCGTACCCTCACCAGGTGCAGCAAAGAACCAGGACCTTGGGCGTGAAATCCGCCATGTTCCTAACCTCCTAACCTAGGTTTCGTCCCCCGGGCGCAGGAAACTGCCCGGGCAGCCCTCGCAAAAGACTCGATCACTCTCCCAGAAAGGCGCGAATCTGTTCCCCGATCTGCTGATCGCTGTACGAATTGACGCTCAATGCGTGCCGGTAGCAGGTAGCGGCGCAAACCCCGCACCCTTTGCAGGCCACGGGAATGACCCTCACCTTGCGCCCCTTTTCCGTTCGAACCACCTCGAGGGCCCCGTACGGGCACAGGGCCACGCACAGCCCGCATCCCCGGCATGCGTCTTCATCCACCAGGGTGGACACGATGGGCTCGACGGTCATGACCTTCTTGGAAAGGGGAATGGAAGCCCGGGAAGCGGCCCCCAGCGCCTGGGAGACGGCTTCCCTCACCGTCGCCGGGTAGTGGGCGTTGCCGCACAGGTAGACGCCGTCCGTGGCAAAATCCAGGGGCTTGAGCTTCACGTGCCCCTCGAGGAAGAACTTGTTCTCGTCCAGGGAAACCCGGAGGAGTTTCGAAACGGTCTCGTTGTCCGGGCCTGCGATGAGCGGCGTGGACAGGACCACCAACTCCGCAGGCAGGGTCAGGTCCCGGCCCAGGGTTTCGTGGAACACCACCACCTTGCCCGGCTCCACTCGAGGAGGCATCGCCGGATCGTACTTGAGGAACAGCACCCCCAGTTCCTTAGCACGCTGGAACATGGCCTCGTTTTCCGTCCCGTAGGCCTGGATGTCCCGGTACAGGACCCGAACGCCGACGTCGGGGTTTCGTTCCTTGAGGGCAATGGCGTTCTTGATGGCCACCATGCAACAGATGCGCGAGCAGTATTTCCGATCTTCGTTGCGGGCCCCGGCGCACTGGATCATCACCACGCTTCCGGCGGAAAAGTCTTCGGACTTGAGCCGTTCTTCGAGTTCGAGCTGGTTGATGACCGACTTGCCGTCGTATTGAAACAAGCCGTGGGGCTGCAGGACCTCGGCCCCGATGGCCACAATGATCACCCCGACTCCGAACTCCTCACGGTTTCCGTTCCGGACGGCAGTGACCTGGAAATGGCCGATGTAGCCCTTGACTTCTTCGGCGACGGTCGAGGTCATGACCTGGATTAGCGGGTGCTTTTGAACCCTTTCGGCGTATTTGGCGGCCAGTTCCGAGGCGTCCGCGTTGGAGGGTCCCAGGCGGCTCAACCGAAGGAGCAAACCGCCCAGCCGGGGAGTCTTTTCCAGGAGAAAGACCTGGTAGCCCCGATTGGCCAGGGCCAAGGCGGCGGTCATGCCGCTGATTCCTCCCCCGAGCACCATGGCCTTGGCGTCCATCTCCGACTGGATGGGCTCCTGGGGCTCGAGGAGAGCCGCCTTGGCCACACCCATGCGGATGAGGTCCTTGGCCTTGGCGGTCCCGTCCTCCCGTTCCTGCATGTGCACCCAGGAACACTGGTCCCGAATGTTCACCATCTCGAAGAGGTAGGGATTCAGGCCCGCCTCGGCGCAGGTGGCCCGGAACAGGGGCTCGTGGGTCCTGGGAGTGCAGGACGCCACCACCACCCGGTTCAGGTTCTGCTCCCCGATGGCGGCCTTGATCTCGTTGATGCCGCTTTCGGAACAGGTGTACAGGTTTTCTTTCACGTACACGACGTTGGGCAGGGTCTCGGCGTAGAGCGCCAGGGCTTTCACATCCAGGTACCCCGCGATGTTGCTGCCGCAATCGCAAACGAACACTCCAATACGGATTTCCTCAGCCAATTTAGCACCTCTTGATTCAGGCCCGGTTCACGGGAGGAAAGGGTCGGCAAAAGTCCCGAATCCGCCTCCCGCCTCATGCATATCGATACGCCTGGGCGGCCTCTCCCGGGGGAGATGCGACCACTTCGGCGGCGCTGGCGGCGGCACTGCTCGCCTGGGCCACCGATTCGGGGATATCCATGGGACCCTGGGCGCATCCGCACACGAAGATCCCCGGCCGGGTGGTGTTCAGGGGAAGGAGGGGGTCCGTCCGGAAGAACCCGTTCTCGTCCACTTCCACCCCGAAGAGCCGGGCGAGTTCGGCGGTGCTCGCCGACGGAACACAGGCGGTGGCCAGGATCACCATGTCGAAGGTTTCGTGAAGCACCTGCCGACTGGTGGTGGATTCGTACCAGACGATGGGATTCCCGGCCGAGTCTTCGGTGATCTCGGCCACTCGCCCCCGGACGTAGCGGATTCCTGCCTGTTTTCCTCCCCGGAGCTTGTATTCCTCGAAGCCCCGGCCCACCGCCCGAAGGTCCATGCAAAAGATGGAGGAACTCACCTCGTTGTCGTGCTCGTGGGCAATCATGGCTTCCTTGACCGAGTGCATGCAGCAGTAGGACGAGCAGAAGCGGTTGTAGCGAAAATCCCGGGATCCCACGCACTGGATGAATGCCAGCTTCTTGGCCGTCCCGGCCGCCGCCTTCTTCTGCTTTTTCTTTTCGAGGTCCGCTTCGGCCTCGGCCAGCTTTTCCGCCGTCGCGGCCCACGCCAGGGATTCCTGGTCGGTGAGGGTTCCGGACTTCACCCGGTCAAGGATCTGGGTCGAACTCTTCCCGTGTTTGTCCTCCAGGGCTTTCACCTGGCGGCCCAGTTTTTTCACGTCCTTTTCGAGCTCTTCGATGTCCGCCTCGAGGGCCAGTTCCGAGGGTCGATCCAGGTGTCCGGCCGTGGGTCCGCTGGCGCTGAGCAGCCGTTCGAACTCGAGGGCCGTGACCACGTTGGCGATCCGGTCGTAGCCGTATTCGGGGATTCCCGAAGGATCGAACACTTCATAGCCCGTGGCCAGGATGACGGCCCCGACCTCGAGCTCGACCATCCGGTCTTTTTGCTCGAAATCCACCGCCTTGGCCTGGCAAACCTTGGCGCACACCCCGCATTTCTTTCCTTCCCCCAACTGGCGGCATTTCCCGGCGTCGATGGTGAAAACCGAGGGAATCCCCTGGGGGAAGTACTTGTAGATGGCCTTACGCTTGCCCAGGCCGGCGTTGTAGAGGTCCACCACCAGGGTCGGGCATTTCTCGGCGCAGGAACCGCAGCCCGTGCAGAGGTTCTCATTCACGTACCGGGCCTTGCGCCGCACCTTCACCCGAAAGGCCCCCATCTCGCCGCTGACTTCTTCCAGTTCGCTGTAGGCAAGGAGGTTGATTCGTGGATGTCGACCGACATCCAACAACTTCGGTGAGAGAATTCAGATGGCGCAGTCGTTGGTGGGAAACGTCTTGTCCAACTGGGCCATTTTCCCGCCGATACTGGGGAGCCGTTCCACCATGTGCACCCGGATGCCCATCTCGGCCAGATCCAGGGCAGCCTGGATCCCGGCTATGCCGCCTCCGACCACCAATACATCGTTGCTCACTAGTCACCTCGTCCGTGTTTCGTTTTCGAGTCGCCCATCACGCCCGGGATGGAGGAAGGCCTCACGCCTCCGTCCCCTAACCGGACATTCCGTCGGCAATGAGAGTGATGAGGTCCTTGATTTTCAAATCCAGGTTCATGTTGCCCAAGGCGCAATTGAGGTGGATCTGGCACTTGGGGCACGCGGTCACCAGGGTCTTGGCCCCCGTGGCCTCGGCCTCCCGCAGCCGTTCCACCTGGATCTGCTTGGAACAGGTCGAACAGTTGGCCCACCCGCTCGTTCCGCAGCAGACGGCGTTCTCACGATTGCGCTCCATCTCCACGAACCGACTGTCGGGAAGCTTCCGGAGGATTTTTCGAGGGCTCTCGTAGATTCCCGCCATGCGTCCCAGGCGGCACGGGTCGTGGTAGGTGATGACCCCGTCCCCGTTTTCGATCTTGAGGGCTCCGTCGGCCAGCATTTCTTCCACCAGGTCGTAGAAGTGCATCACCCGGAAGCCCAGGTCCCCGAAGTACTGGGGATAGTGGTGCAGGAACGTATAATAACCTTCGGGGCAACTGAAGACGACCCGCTTGGCCCCGGATTGCCGGATCAGCTCGATGTTGCGGGCGGCCAGCTTCTGAAACATGTCAAACCGGCCGTTCCAGAGCATGTCGTGTCCGCAGCAGGCTTCTTCATTGCTCACCACGGGAACGATCCCCGCCCGGTTGAGCACCCGGATCACTTTTCGGCTGATGGAGAGGCTGTCCACGCCGATATCCCGGAAGATCACCTCGAAATAGGGCATGCAGCCCACGAAGAAGAACGTGTCGCCCTGCTGGGCAATCCGTCCGGCCTCCCGGGCCCAGGCCGTCTTGTTCTGCCGAATTCCCTGGCACTGCATTTCCATGATGGTCTGGAGCATTCCGTGGTGGGAGAGAACGGGGGTGGTGCCCTGCTTGGTGGCTTCTTCCCGGAGCACCCGCATGAATTCCGGGAAGTTGATCTTGGTCGGGCACCGCTCGTAGCAGCGACTGCAGGTCAGGCAGGACCAGAGCTCTCGATCCCGGAGCAGTTCTTCCCCCAGTTCAAGAAGGGCCTTTTCCACGATGATGCGGGGGGAAAAGGTGGACATGACCCGGGACACGGGGCAGCTGCCCGTGCACACCCCGCAGTCCAGACAGTAATAGGTTTGATACTTCTTTACCGCTTCGTCGATATTCATGCCGCGACTCCAAGGAGAGATTTCCCCAGTTTCCTGACCTTTTCCGTAAACGAGGTGACCATTTCGGCAAAGCGGGCCGCCTCGGCCGAAGACACCCACTCGAGGGCCAGCCTTTCGTGGTCGACTCCCATGAGGGCGAGGAGTTCCCGAGTCATCTCCACCATGCGTCGGGCCTTTTCATTACCATCCTGGTAATGGCAGTCTCCGATGTGTCACCCGGACACCAGGACGCCGTCGGCCCCCAGTTGGAAGGCCCTGAGGATGAAGTCCGGGGAAATCCTTCCGGAACACATCACCCGGATTACCCGGATGTTGGGGGGATACTGCAGGCGGCTCACCCCCGCCAGGTCCGCCCCCGCATAAGCACACCAGTTGCAGCAAAAAGCGATGATTCTCGGCTCGAACTCCACGCTCATGTCCTTTTCCTTAACACGCAGATGAACGATCATCCCGGCAGGAGGAACGCCGACACTCCGGCCCGGGCTAAGAGCTTGTCCGTAAGGAAGATTCCCCCTCGTCCCGTTCGCGGGCGGACCTTACTTGCACAAGGCCGCTTCCACCATGGTCAGGACCTCCCGGTCGTTGAAGTGGCGGATCATGGCGGCCCCCGTGGGACAGGCCACGGC
The DNA here is from genome assembly GCA_029974695.1 of Syntrophobacteraceae bacterium. Classification (GTDB taxonomy): domain Bacteria; phylum Desulfobacterota; class Syntrophobacteria; order Syntrophobacterales; family Syntrophobacteraceae; genus JAGPLX01. Next base: position 5,291 of record JARKQW010000242.1, read on the forward strand.
ACAGGCACCGCAGCCCTTGCAGAGGGCTTCCTGGATCTGGGACACGGAAACGTCCTCTTTTACCTGCAGCAACTGGGGCGCTCCGTAGGGACAAACCTCGACACACTTGCCGCAACCGCGGCACAGACTCGAATCCACCGTGGAAACCACCCCTTCCACCTCGATGCTCCTGCGGGCCAGGACGGTGGCCGCCCGGGCGGCAGCCGCCTGAGCCTGGGCGATGGATTCCTCGATGGGCTTGGGATAATGGGCAAGACCGCAAACAAAAATGCCGTCCGTGGCAAAATCCACGGGTCTCAGTTTCATATGTGCTTCCAGGAAGAACCGGTCCTGGCTGAGGGGGACCTTGAAGAGCTGCGCCAGGTCTTCGGCGCCCCGGGTTTCGATGCCGGTGGCCAGGGTGATGAAGTCGGGTTCGAGAATCACCGGCCTTCCCAGAACGTGATCGACCACCTCGACCTGCAACTTTCCGTCGGCGGTCTGGGTCACCTGCGGCTTCCGGGAAAGGTCGAAACGAATGAAAACCACTCCCTTCCCACGGGCCTCCCGATACAGGTCTTCCCGTTCCCCGTAGGTCCGAATATCCCGGTAGAGGACGTAGACGTCCGTCTCGGGATTGCGTTCCTTCAACTCGAGAGCCTTCTGCACGGAGAAGGTGCAGCAGATCTTGCTGCAATGCGGCCGCTGGGGCTCCCGGGAACCCACGCACTGGATGAACACGGCGCTCCGGGCATTCTTGACCGTATCGCTCTCCCACGCCTCGTCCAGTTCATGCCACCGAAACACCCTCGGGCTTTTCCCCAACAGGTACTCGTCGGGCTTGCTCGAATGAGCCCCGGAGGCGAGGATCGTTGCCCCGTGCTCGACGGTGGACTCCGACCCGCCCGAGGACAGGGTGGTGGTAAAATTCCCCAGGAAACCGGAAACTTCCTTCACTTTGGAATTGAGGTGCAACCGGATGTTGGGATGGCCCTGGACGGTGTCGATCAATCGGTCGAGAAAGACCCCGACGTCCTCCCCCTTCCAGGTCTTCTTGACTTTCCGGGCATGCCCGCCCAACCGGTCTTTCTCCTCGACGATGTGGGCCGTAAATCCCTGTTCGGCCAGGGTCAGGGCGCACACCATCCCCGCCACTCCCCCTCCCACCACCAGGGCGGCGGGAGTCACCTGCACGGACGGCATGGGAAGCGGCTCGATGAGGGACGCCCGGGCCGCGGCCATGCGAACCAGGTCCTTGGCTTTTTCCGTGGCGGCGTCCGGGTCCGACGAATGGACCCAGGAACACTGATCCCGAATGTTGGCCTGTTCGAAAAGGTACTTGTTCAGACCGCTGTTGCGGAGAGTTTCCTGGAAGAGAGGCTCGTGGGTGCGCGGAGAACAGGCCGCCACCACCACCCGGTTGAGATCCTGCTCCCGGATGACCTGCACCAGGCGGTCCTGGGCGTCCTGGGAACAGGAGAACAGATTCTCCTGGACGTACACCACGTTGGGAAGGCTCTTGGCGTATTCCACCACCTCGGGCACTCGAACCACGCTCGAAATATTCACGCCGCAGTTGCAAACAAAGACGCCGACCCGCGGGGATTCCGAGGTCACATCCCGCTCGGCGGGAAAGGTCTTTTCCTTGACCAGGGTGTTTCGGGAGGAAGCCAGCCTGCTGGCCGCGGCTCCGGCCGCTGCGGACGCCTCCATCACGGAGAGGGGAATGTCCTTGGGACCCTGGAGCACGCCGCAAACGTAAACGCCCGGCCGGGAAGTGGCCACGGGACTGAAACTGCTGGTCCGGGCAAACCGGTAATGATCCAGGTCGATGCCCAGTTTCCCGGCAAGTTCCAGGGCATCGGGGGACGCCTCGAGACCCACGGCCAGGACCACCATGTCGAAATCTTCCTCGACCATTTGCCCGGCCTCCGTGGCAAAGCTCAGGCGCAGATCGTCGGTGCCGGGCACCGGCTCGACGCTGTGAATCCGGGATCGAAGGAAACGAACGCCGCTTTCCTTGGCTCGATTGCAGTACTGCTCGAATTCCTTGCCGTACGTGCGCATGTCCATGAAGAAGATGGCGGCATCCAGGTCCCCCTTGGCATGCTCCCGGGCAATGACGGCTTCCTTGATGGAATACATGCAGCAGACGCCGGAGCAATACCCGTTACCGCAATGGTGGATGTCCCGGGATCCCACGCATTGGAGCCAGGCGATCTTTTTGGGGTCCCGAGCGGCGGCCTTCTTGGCCCGGAGGACGGCAAGCCGTTCCTCCCCTTCCTGTACCTGCTTGGCCAAAGCCGCCCGGCGATCCGTGTCGGGATCGATCGCCCCTCCTTTCAAGGCCCCTTCCAGCCCCTCGCCGGTGCTCTTCCCCCGCTTTTCCTCCAATTGCTTGAGCTGACGGACCCCTCTGGCCAGCTCCTTTTCCAGCTCCGCGAGTTCCCCTTCGAGGGCGAGGTCCGAAGGCCGTTTCAGGTGGCCCGTGGTGGGACCTCCCGCGCTGAGCAGCCGTTCGAATTCCATGGCCGTGACGACGTTGGGATGATCCGCGTAGAGGTAGGTGTCCATTGGAGCGGGATCGAAGGTGTGGAAGCCCGCCGAGACGATGACGGCCCCCACCTCGATGTCCAGGGTTTGTTCCTTTTCGTCGTACCGGACGGCCTGGGTGGGGCAGATCTTGGCGCAAATGCCGCACTTCTTTCCCTGGCCCAGTTGGCGACAATTATGGGAATCGATGGAATAGCCCGAAGGAATGGCCTGGGCGTAGTACTTGTAGATGGCTTTCCGAGTTCCCAGTCCGGCGTTGTAGGCGTCGATGACCACCGACGGACA
>JARKQW010000243.1 GCA_029974695.1 Syntrophobacteraceae bacterium
AAGGCTTCTTCGGCGAGTCCGAATACGGCTGCCTCGCCTTCTTCCTTTTCCACCCCGTGCGGGTCCGCCGGCCCCCCTTCCTCCCCGGGGAGAACGGCCACCAGGTTCAAAGGGGAGTATTCCCGGCCCAGGGCTTCCTCCGGAGACAGGCGAAGAATTCTTTCCCGGATCGAGCCCAGGTCCTCCCCCACCAGGAGGGTGCAATGCCCTTGCCCGGCCTCGACGAGTTGCCGGGCGATCCACGCGGGAGAATGGTCTTCGTCGGTAAAACAGGCCACGGGCATCCGACTTCCAACCAGGCGAAGCCAATCCCGGTCGAGAGGATCGGACCCCCTCCCGTGGAAACTCACGGTCTGCAGGCGGTCCCAAGGCCGGGCCGCGCGGGAGAAGAGCACCTGGGGACTCGTTACGTTGGGCAGGGTCAGGAGCCTTTCTTCCCCCACCTGTCGGGCGAGGAGGGGACCGATGCCGAAGAAGAAAGGATCTCCCGAGGCCAGGACCGCGGTCTTTCGTTCCCGGGAAACCCGTTGGATCTTCTCGAGTGCCCCTCCCAGGGGGGACTCGAGGGGGATTTTTTCGCCGGGGTGTTTCGGAAACCCCGCCAGGTGCCGCCTTCCCCCGGCCAGCACCTCCGCCTGCTCAATCCACCGCAGGGCACGCAGGCTGAGATCCTCCCGATCCGTTCCCATCCCGATGAGTACGACCAGCGGCGGCTCCCAACCCTCGGGGGTTATGCCCATCCCTTGTCTCCCTCATCCCGGATGTCCGCCAATAAGGAACCGTCATAGGCGGAGAGCAGAAGCCTCACCCGGGTGCCGGGACGACATGCCTTGCGGGACCGGTCCCGGGCCTGGACGGCCACCATTTGAACCAGGTCCCACGCCTGTTCCTGCCGCAGGATCTCGAGGGCGTGGCGGGCCGTATTGGCGTCCTCGATTTGCCTGGAAAAACCGGCACCATAGCCCCGGTCCAGGGCCAGGCGGGCCAGGGGCAGCAGGTCCATGGAAACCTTGTGGGCGTGGGTGTAAGCGTGTCCCTGGGCCATCTTTACCGCCTTGCCGAAAAAGACGCTGTGGACGATTTCCTCGAAACCCGCGGCTGCGGCTTCCTTAACGGCAAAGGCAAAAAAATCCGCGATCTGGACAAAAGCCTCGGGGGGCAAAAACGGCAAGGCATCCTGGGCGTAACGCTCGCTCTTTCCCCCGGTACTCAACACCACCGTTCGGCAACGGCTGGAATGCGCCACCGCGAGGCTCACCCGGATGGTTTCTTCGTAGGCCTGGTGCGAAAAGGGCTTCACCAAACCCGTGGTTCCCAGGATGGAAATGCCTCCGACGATCCCCAGTCGGGGATTCAAAGTGTGGCGGGCCAGCTCTTTTCCCCGGGGGACGGAAATCTCGAGACAAACGGACAGCCCGGCCAATCGAGAATCCTCCTCCAAGAAAGGCAAAAACACCCGGCCGTCGGACAGATGGGAAGAGTTGGGGATTCTTTCGTCGGAAACGACCCGGGTGATGAGGTCGGCATCCACCCGCAAAAGCTCTCGGGTCAGTCCTGCCAGGAGCATTTGCCGGGGGCCTGGATTCACGGCAGGCTCCCCGATGGGAACGGGCAGGCCCGCTTTGGTGACGAGCCCAACCCCCTCTCCTCCCAGCAGCCACACCCCCGGGGAAGATTGCTCGGAAACCACGGCCGCGTCCGTTGGGTCGGTTCCCGTGGATCGAAGGCAGGTAACCCGGGCCCTCACTTCCGCCTTGTGGGTGACGTCGGGGTCGTCCCCCCCGTCCTTGATGACCCGGGCCCCGGCTGAGGTCCCGTTTCTTTGGGTTTCCTCAACGGGGATGGGGAGGTAGTAGCCCGCGGGGAGCCTCACGGAAATCGCTCTGGGGGATTCGCCGGTCAGAAGGTGCCTCATTGCCGCCTGGGCTGCGGCCGTCACGGCGGTGCCGGTGCTGAAGCCCATGCGCAGCCGATGCTTCTTGGGCTTCCGGCGTTTGGAAACGGGTCGGTCGGTGGATTTCATGTCGTTCTCAGGATGACTTTCCATAGGGTCGCAGCTTCTCTGCCAACTGCTCGACGGCATCCACGCAACGGGGACCCGGGCGGGAAAAGATGAATTCGTCCACAAAGAGGACCCGTCCTTCGCGCACGCAGCGCAGACGGGAGAAATGCTGGCGCCGGTCGGGGGGAGCAGGGTTCCGGTTCATGGGGCCTCGCTGGACAATGTACACGTCGGGGTCGTCCACCAGCAGGGCTTCCACGCTGTACTGCACCAAGGCCTTGGGGGAGGAGACGACATTTTTCGCCCCCGCAGCGACGAGGATCTCCTGGATGATGGATCCCTGTCCCGCCGCCGTGAGGGGTTCCCCACGGACCTCGTAGAACACTCGGAGCTCTCTTGTGCTCCCTTCAAGCCGGATTCCCGCCTTTTTCAAGCGGCCTTCGAGCTGCTCGACCGCCTCCCGGGCCGAGCCTTCCTTCCCCGTGAGGACTCCCATCTTGATCATGGTGGAAAAGATCTGCGGGAAACTCTTGGGATCGAACACGACCAGGGGGATTCCCGCCGCCTGGATCCTCCGGATTTCCGGGATCGCTTCCCTCCGGCTGGAGCTCTGGATCACCAGGTCGGGTTTCAGCCCCAGGATCATCTCGACGTTGGGCTTCATGTGAGTTCCCACCGACGGGAGCCGGAGAAGGTCCGGGGGAAAACGATCCGCCTGGGTGCGGGCCGCCACCGAGTCTCCGGCACCGATGGCATATAGCATTTCCGCGAAGGCCCCGTAAAGGGGAATGACCCGTCGAGCGGGTTGCGGAAGCTCGACGGTTTGCCCCGAATCGTCCGTGACCCGGAGGACCTCGGCGCCGTGGACGCGGAGAACGGAGGCATATGAAAAAAGGAGGAAACCCGGGCAAAGAAACAGGATTCCCAAAAGCATTTTCATGAGGGTTCCGGATCGCATGGGTGGCTCATCTCCCGGCCGTGAATCAAGATTTCGCGCGATCATTCTAGCCTTGCGGAGTCGGCATTTCAATCTCTCTGGGCATTTTGACGGGCTTTCTCCCCCCGCAAAATCGTCTTCGTGCCCTCCCCCGGCAGTAAAAGCGGCCTCGTCGTCCAGCTCCCAAAACCGTTTCAGGGAAGGGCGAAGAGGAGTAGAGTAGAGAGGCCGACGAAGTCTACGGGGGCGGGTGAACCCGGAGTCGCGCGGGAGTTGGAACGACCTGCGTCTTTCTTCTCGACCGGGTCATGCCCGGCGGGACCGTTCTGGTTCGAATCACAAAATGGGAGATGCGATGAAAAAGACGACCCTCTTCAGGAAGCTCATTCAGGATCCCGAGATCCTTCTCTTGCCCTGCTGCCACGACGGTCTTTCGGCCCGGGTGCTCGAACAGTCCGGCTTCAAGGCCATTGCGGCGGCCGGTTACGGTCTTTCCGGCAGCCTTCTCGGCATGCCCGACATCGGGGTGTTGACCGCCTCGGAGATGATCACCCAATACGGGCACATCTGCAGTGCGGTGAACGTCCCCGTTCTGGTGGACCTGGATACCGGTTTTGGAGACGTGAACAACGTCATTCGAGCCGTGAGGGATTGTGAGAAGGCCGGGGTGGCGGGGCTTTTCCTTGAAGACCAGACGTATCCCAAACGGTGCGGTCACATGGCGGGAAAGAGCGTCGTGTCGGTGGAGGAATATCTGCCGAAGTTGAAAGCCGCCCTTTGGGCCCGGGAAGATCCGGACCTGGTGATCATGGCCCGGACGGATTCCTGTGCTGTCTACGGCATCGAGGAGGCCGTGCGGCGAGCCCGGATTTATGCGGAAGCCGGGGCCGACATGATCTTTGTAGAAGCGGTACACACCACTGAAGACATGCGAAAGGTGAACTCGGCCCTGGCGGAATCCAATACCCCGAGCATGGCAAACATGATCGAGGGAGGACGGACCCCCTTTCTGAGTGCCGGGGAGCTGCAGGAGTTGGGCTACAGCGTGGTCGCCTATCCCTGCGGCTCCGTCTTTGCCGCCGTGAAGGCCCTGCAGAGGTGGGCGGGCTACCTCAAGGAGCACGGGACCACCCGCGGTTACCGGGACCAGATGTTGAGCTTTGACGAGTACTTCGAGTTCATCGGGGTCCCGGCCGTTCGGGAGCGGGAAAAGCGATTCCGATGACGGGCCGAGCCGCCCCCCCGCGGGGTTGCGGGAAAAACCGGGATTCCGGGGAACGGGGGGCGGTGCCGTCAAAAACTTGTCGCAGATTTTCCCGTTGCCCTCCGGGGCCGACGGAAAACCACGAATTCGACTGTGTGGGGAGGACCCGGGATCCGGGAAAGCTTCTCGATGGCGGCAGGCCGGGGAGAGTCTTCGAGGGTGCGGGATCCGCGGCCGGGGGCCGGATGTCCCGAAGGTCGCATCGAAAGCCCCTCCCGTTCGAGGACGGTTGGCACAAGATTTGGACTACGATCTCCTGCGGGGGATTGTGCCGGGCTAACCTTTCACCAAAGAAGGGATCGCTTCCATGCTTCATGTATCGAGTTTGGGAAGAATTCAGGAACCTCCCGGGTGGGAGGCCGCTCCATCGGATAAGAAGCCGGAGGACTCCTTCTCACGGACCCTTTCTTCGGAAGTTCCGGGGGGGACGGACCTGGCCGGGGTATTGGACCGGATCCTCAAGGACCCGGCGGGGCAATCGTCCAAGCCGCCCATGAAATTCGGCATTCTTCAATCCACTCTTCGGGAATACGATCCCCGGGGAACCGTTGCCGCAAGCGTCAAGGAATTGAACGAAGAAAAGGCCGCAAGGATCTACACGAAGATTTGGGAGCGGGCCGGGTGCGATTTGCTTTCCCGGCCCCTCAACGTTCTGCACTTCGAGACCTTTCTGCAGGATCCCCGGAAAGCCATGGACCTCTTGACCCGGTCCCGGGGGGATGTCCGGGCCTACGAGAGTCTGAGGGCCGAGGCCGGGGGATGGGAATCCGGATCCCCCGCGGCGGAAGGCCCCTCGGAAAAGCTCGCTTGCCCCACTGGGGCCGCATATCCTCCCCCTTCGTGCATTGCTTGCGATTCCGTCTCCAATGCCGTTGCCGCCAGGAGGATCGCAAGTTATGGGAACGCCTCCAAAAAGGATTTCGAAACGGCGGTGGCCTTTGTGATCGACCAGGAAGGAGGGCAGGTGGTCTCCAACGACAACGGAAAAGGCCCCTCTCGATTCGGCATCCTCCAAACCACCCTGCGCCGGATGGATCCCCGGCACAAGATTGCCCGTTCCGTCGGGCAGCTGGACGAAAGGAGAGCCCGGCAGATTTATCGAAAGATTTGGGAGGATTCCGGATGTGACAAGCTTCCCTATCCCATCAACATCCTTCACTTCGACACCACGGTGCATCGTCCCCAAACGGCTGTGAAGGCCCTTCGGGCCAGCGGCGGAGACCCGGCGGCCTATCTCAAGGCCCGACAGGATTCCCTCAGGACCCTGAAAAGCTATCCCCGGTTCGCAAGGAACTGGGAAGAGAGGATGAGGTCTCTTTCCGAGCTGATCAAGGGCTGAGAACGGCTCATCGGGAAGCGCCGCAGGAGCGGGCCAGCCACTCCTCGAGGGTGGGAGGCCGGGTCATCAATTGGGCAAAGGGCGCCCATTCGCTGCTTGCGGTGATCTCTACCCCGCCCTGAATAACCGACACGGGCCGGTCCGAAGAAACCACCACCACGATCAGGTTCTTTCTTTCCGCGGTAAACCTCAAGGCCGAGTTATAGCGGGCACCCCGAGAACGGTCTTCTCCGGGTACGGCCCGTCCGTCCAGCAAGCAGGCAAAGGAGTGAAGGCGCAGGTCCCCTCCCAGGTGCAGGGCTCCGTCCACCTTGGCCAGGGACTTGGCCAGTTCCAGGGATGCTTCTTGTTGAAGGTCGATGGGTTGTTCCAGCTTCTGGCCTGCGATGGAAAGGGGAGGATCGTTGAAGTCGATGACCACGGTACAGCCGTGTTTGCGTTCCCCGGCCTTCTCGACGATAGCGGCAACCGTCTTGAACAGGATGTGGCTGGTGGACTGGTCGGCCGGGGACTCCAGGAGCAACTCTTCCAGTTGAACGAGCTTCGGCTTGCGGTTGGTGGAATGGTAGCGCCCGTCGAAGAAGCTGCAAACAGGTTCTCCCATCAGCCTCAGAAAACCGTGCCCGCCGCGGAAATCCGCCGTGATTCTGCACATGGGAAGCTCCCCGGTCATGATCCCGACGACCTGTTGACCGTCGGAGATAAGCTTTCGGTCGGAGTCCTCCACCGCCAGGAGGAGCTTTCGAACGTGCTTGTAGTTTCTTAGACCCAGGCGTTCGACGACGGGAAAGCGCACCATGAAGTCCAGCTTCTTCAAAGCCGAGGGTTCCACAAAGACCAGGGTGCCCCGAGGCCAGGCTCCCTCTTCGGGGGTCTTGGAAATCGCCAGGATCGAATCCAGGATCGTATACACCTCCATCCAGATGTCCCAACCAAACCTTCGGTTGAGCTCATCCCATATGAAATCCCGGACGGCGTGAGTCGAATACTCCCGCAGGACGTAGCGGGCGGACCCGGTGTAGAAGGCTTCCTCGTGGGCGAAATCATGGGCCAGGAGGCAAGCGGCATGTTCCAACCATCGTTCGGTGGGACCGGTGGAACACATGTCCGGATGTTGTTCCGCAAACCACATCTGGTAGAAGATGGATCGGGACTTTCCTCCGTAGGTGATCAACCCGGTGAGGGGGAGCTTTCTTTCCGGCAGGATCTGGCCGAAGAGCTGGTTATTTTCGAAGAAGGGGATCCTGGAACGCCACAGGTCCGAATCCAGGTATAGCTCCTTCAGCTTCGGTTCGTGACCGGCCAGAAGGTCCTGCGGATCATAGACCCGCATGGGATCTTCCCTTTTTTCAGCATAGAGCAGGGCCGTTCGACTGGATCCGGAAAAGTGGGACAATCCTTCGGTGAGGGCATCCAAGGTATGGTAGATGCACAGATTCTTGACGGAAAGGCTCTCCATTCCGACCTCGAAAGATGGACTCGCCCGGCTGACCCCGGTGGATTGCCCGGCGCCCGAAAAGCGGGAACGGCGGCATCATATCAAAAAAACAAAAGGACCTGCTACCCAATTTCCAGCCAACTTCCTTCTTGCGAGGGCTCAATACCTGGTTTAGTAGGGGAGGATGAACGGTTCGTGTTCGGAGGAGCCCCCGGGGGTGAGGGGCCATGGGCACCCTTTCGCGATCCGGATCGCACGTCCCTCGGGGACCCGGATGCATTTTGCTCCCGGCGGGACCCGGTCGAGGGTTGCCCATGGTCCGGGGTCCGTGGTCGAACCCGGGAGCCGATCTCCGGATTCGGATTTTTCCTGCGCTTACCGGGGGGGTGGAGAAAGGAGAGGAGAAATGGTCTGGGTTGCCCTTTTGGGAGGGTTTGCGGGAGTTCTCCTGGCATTCTCGGCCACAAGGCGAAAAGGAGACTTCCGAAAGAAGCTTCTCGAGGACCTCGATCACCACAGGAGTCAAGGGACTATGGGAGCGTTTGTGAACGCCATCCTTCGGGACCGGAATTCCTGGCTGAAACCCTTGTGCTGGATTCGGAAGCCCTTTTCCAGGGAAGTCAACCTAGCCGTCGAGACGGCCGCCCTTCTTTTGGGAATCATGGCCCTGGTCACTTCCATGACCAGTTTCGACAAGGCGTTCAAGACCCCCGTCGAGGGCATGGCGGTGATCTTCGTCCTGGGGGCGGTGCTCGCCTACATCCCCGGGGAATGGTTCTTCAGTCGGCGGATCGACGCCGAGATCGAGGCGGTCTGGAAAGAAATGGAAGAAGCCCGGGACGGGAAACGGCTCGATGGTTTCCTGGAGCAGGCGACAAAACGGTGGGGTCCATGAAAGGCCCGCGGGTTCCACGGCCCCATGAGGGAGGGCTTCTTGTCCTCCGAGGGGTTCAATTCCCTAGGTGGGACTGCAGGCCTTCTGCAGTTTCAGCACCTGGTCCGCCATCCGGACAATGGCCTGGGCGGCTTTGGATTGCGGGGAGAGCTTGAGGAAAGGAATGCGTTCCCGGTTTGCCTTCACCACGGCTTCGTCCACGGGGATCGCTCCGAAATACTGCGGGGACAGCTTCAAAAACTGCTTCACGACCCTTGCCACATTGTCGTAGGTGCGTCGTCCCTCCCCTTCGTTGGTTACCAGGTTGAGAATCAGGAAGAAATCCTCTCGTTGATAGTCCCGCGACAGGACCTTGATGAGGGCGTAGGCATCGGTGATGGAGGTGGGGTCCGGGCTGAGCACGATGAAATTGTGATCGGCGAAATGATTGAACCAAAGGACCGAAGGTCCGATTCCCGCTGCCGTATCCAGGAAGACATAATCGAAGTGCCTTGAAATGTCCTGAAGAATTCCCTCCATCCGAAGTTGATCGTCGGGATCGAGGTTCACCATCTCGGGGACTCCGGAACTGGCAGGCAGGACCCCCAGGTTCGGTTCCAGATAGAGCACCGACTCCATCGGGTCGCTGCCGTCTTCCAGCAGGTCGCGAATGGTGCGCTCCACATGCAGCCCGAAGAGCACATCCACATTGGCTAGGCCCAGGTCGGCGTCGATCACCAACACTCGCTGTTGCTTCCGTGCCAAGGCCAGGGCCATGTTGACGGTGAAACTGGTCTTGCCGACGCCGCCCTTTCCGCTGCTCACACAGATCGTAACCGGAGAATTCCGCCTATCCATGTCTTTGCCTTCCGCCTAACGGTCATGAGCGGGGGGAAGGGTCCACCGACCCCGGAGACGATTCTCTCCCCCGGAACCATGAGTGATGCGAACGAGCCTCATCTGTCCGCGGTATGATCGTGTTCGAATCGGTCACCGGATGAACCGGAATCACGGCCATCGGGTGATAAACAAAGCGGCCCTCTCTTGAGCGGTGGTTTCCGTGGCAGGTCTGGAACCATCTCCTTGCCGGCAGCATACCCGGTTCCGCCCCAGGGTTTTTGCCTGCAAGAGGAATTCATCGGTTCTTCGGATGAAATCCTCCACCGTCACGGAACCCGGCTCCCGGGGGCGATAAATATCCACGCCGAAGCTGGCCCGCAAGGGAACCCAAATCCCCTCGTAGTGCAAGGGAGAATCCATAACGGCAAGACGCAGCCTTTCCGCCAGGCGGATGGCATGGGGCAGGCGGGTTGCGGGCAGCACAATGGCGAATTCCTCTCCGCCGTACCGACAGGGGATGTCCAGGCGCCGTATGTTCCGGCGAAGGGTCCTTGCCGTCCACCGGAGGGCTTCATTGCCGCACTGGTGTCCGTGAATATCGTTCACCAGCTTGAAATGGTCCAGGTCGATCATGATCAGGCCCGTGGCGAGGCCGGTTCGGCGAGTGCGCTCCATCTCCTGGTCCATGGCTTCTCGGAGATAGCGAAGGTTGAAGAGCCCCGTGAGCGGGTCCGTATGGGAGAGCTCCGTCAGCCTGCGGCATTCTTCCTGCAATTCTTCCACGGTAGACCGCACCGGGCAGTCTTGAACTCCCAGGGGGCAGGTCGGGGGCAGGTCGGGCTTGGAACAGCCGTGTGCGTTCATCTCGCTTGCCGGTGCCTCATGGGGCTGGGGGGAAGAAGCCCTCGAGCGTTTCACGATCCCTCCGTCATTCGGCATATTGGCGAATTTCCATAAATCCAGGCCCTCAAGCCTGCGGCCAAACCGCCATCCTTCCTGTGGCGAAAGAGGCGGAACGATTGTCGGGTCCGCTTTCGCCGGGCTTCACCTATGTTTTTTGTGGGGGGGGTGGTTGGATGGAGCTAGTAAACCACGTTCTTTGCTCAGGTCAAACGAAAATTCGGAAACCCGGTCGGAATTCCAGGGGGAGGCGAGGACGCTCGATTCGAGGGTGAGCCGTCCTATCAGGAATTTCCCGATGAAAAATTCAGGAAACTCCTGATAGACAACGGACCCCAAGACCGATAGGGTCGGGGTCACCATACTCCCATAACTCTGCTGGAAGCCCGGACACGGCCTGTCCGGGCCGACCTTTTTCCGGGGGTGGCCGATCCCCCCCAATCCCCTTTGCCGCAACGACGGGAACGAGGGACCCCGCCTTTCCGGGTCCATCCGGCCTCGGAGCTCCCGCTCTTGGGACGCCCGGAGTCTGCCTCGGGGCAAATGGGGAGGATCCGGCAGGCGGATCTCCCGGCTCACCCGGGGAACGGCGGGACTTGCCGCAATTCGGGCTTTAGGGTTGTCGATTCATGGCCCGAAGGATCTCTTCTCTTCCCAGGCACCAGGCGTACTGCTGGGCGTTCCAATGGTTGATGTCGGATGCCTCCCTATCGGCGCCCCCTTTCAACAGGGCCATGGCCACCCTCGAATCTCCCTGCTGCACGGCGATGGTCAAAGCGGTTCGACCGTACTTGTCCCGCAATTCCGTGTTGGCTTTGTTCCGAATCAACAGCTTCACCATTTGTACGTGGCCCCCTCGGGTCGCCATCACGAGAGCGGTTTGACCGTCGTCGTCCTGTTCATCCAGGGATGCACCGTTGGCGATGAGGATGGCCGCGGTATCCAGATTTCCGTTCATGGCCGCCGCCATCAAAGGCGTTGCCCCCGCCTTTTTCAAGCTGGGCCATTTGTCGGTGTTGCGCAGGTTCAGATCCGCCCCGTTGCTAAGAAGGATTCGAAGAATTTCGACGTTTCCGGCCCAAGAAGCCTGCATGAGTGCGGTGACTCCGTTCCCGTCGCTCAGGTCGACTTCGGCTCCCCCGTGGAGAAGGGACAGCACCACTTCCTTATGTCCTCGAAGGGCCGCATGCATCAAAGGGGGCGTCCCGTCGGAATCCCTTCCGTTGACGTCGGCTCCCTGGGAAATCCAGGCATTCACCTTTTGAACGTCCCCCTTCTTGGCCCAGGCGAACAGGTTGGAATTGAGCTCCAACTGCTTCTTGGAACTGTCTGCACTCTGTCCGTAGGATTGGGGTACTCCGACCCAAAGGATCACGGCAGCCGCCAACGCCGCGAATCCGAAAAAGTATTGCCTCAAAAACCCCTTTGTCCGGCATGAGACCCTCATCTTACCCTCCTCTCCGGGATTTCCCGTCCAGGTTACCGCATCCCCAAGATAGAATATCGGACCCTCTTTCAGAACCCCTTCCCCGACCCCGGGAGACCTCGAGAAAGATCCGGATGCCCTCCGCAGATCCGAATCCGCCCGCCTCCGTCTCCCCCGCCGATTAAGATTGACGGATACTGTTGCGTTTCCGGAAGTTCTACCCGGGGCCAATCCCTCTTGCCGGGAATTTCAGGCTTGTCCCTCACACATCCTCCCGAGGATTCCGTGAAAACAATCAGACGGAGCAACATCCTCAGGAATCCGCATAGCGGGTCAGGACCTGTCTCAAATCCCAGGCAACGGAGGGTGCCTCGAGGTCTTCGCTCTCGATGATCTGGGCGGGCAGCAAACCGGCCAGGGCGTAAAAAGCTGCATTGGCCCCGTAGTCGATCTGAATGGCCGCGCCCTCGAGGGCCACTCCGGCAAAAAGACCTCGGCTCCTCGAATAGGAAAGGATTTCCGCCCGCAGTTGGACGTCGGTGCCGGCCTCGGCATGCCGCCCCACCGGCCCCGCCGCCACGGAGGCGTCCAGGCCCAGAGTAAATTTCCCGCTGGTCACGGCATCCACGCCGCGCATGGTCTTGAACACCAGGATGACGTCCGTAGCCTGGGCTCCCACCTGCCACCCGACGCTCCCTCCGTAGATCCTCACGAAGAGCGGGTTGCCCCATCGCCCCCTGGAATTTCGGACCATGAGGACTCCCTCTCCGTAGCGTCCCCCGATGACAAAACCGGCCTTGAGCATGCCGGGAATGATGGCGACGGCCCGAGAGTTGTTCAACAAGGAAGGAGGAACGCAATCCTCGGGAATTTCCATGATCTCACTCAAAACCGCAGCGGCCGACTGAACTCTCGATATCTCCTCGGTCCCCGCAATTGTCCCGCAGGGGACGGCCGTCCCTGCAGACCACACAGCCAAAAACAGGATCAACGTCTTCGGAAGCATGTTCCCCGGTATCTCCTTCAAGCGCATTCTGAAAGATCGGCCGACGGATCGAACGAAGCTTTCTTGGGGATTGTCCGCGCCCGGGTCAGTGAATCGTGGGTCTGTTCTTTTCCTGCTCCCCATGGGAACGATGTCGCTGAAGCTCGATGATCTTTGGGGACTTTCGCTTTTGGGGAGATCGGGGGGGTGAGACGGGCAGAACTCGCCGGGCAAAGGCCAGCCCTTGAAGGATCGGCCCGACGCTGCAGGCCAGCCCCAGGGCCATCAGAACCACCCCCCCGGTCAAATGGCGATCCAGAGTCAGCCATCCGGCGTAAAGGAAAGTAGCCCCCAGGATGGCTTGAATGGAAAAGAGCATTGGTTTCTCCCATCCTATTCCTGAGAACGAATTATTTGCCCAAAGAGGCTCCCGTGTCCCAAAAACTTACCCGACTCGCCTTCATGAATCCATGGAAAAATGTGCCGACCTGCATTTTCCCGGGCCGGGGAGCGGAGATTTAGGGGTTGTGCGGACGCCGGCATGGAACGAACCCGAGACCCCGGCGCACCGTCTGCCGCCGAGTGCTTCAGCCCGCCGCCGGGATTTCAACCCGGGGTTCTCCTGCAACAAAAGCGAAGGGGAAGAGACGGAAGTCCCGAAAAAAGTATTGCCTCTCCCGACAGGCCCCGCTCCCGCGGGAGAGGCATTCATAAAAGAAGAGAAGTGGAAAATACATGGGAGTGATCCTAGAGGCTGGGTTTGATCTTGTCAAATAAAATTTGCATAGAGTGCACAAAAAACAAACCAATCTTCCCGTACCAGGGGGGGGCGAAACCCTCGGCGGAAGCCTTACGGGTCGTGGGCAACCCAGGCCCCCTCGGAAACGCCGAACCCTCGTCCCCGCACTCCAAGACCTCCCGGGGCATCAAAAGAGAATCGTCAGGGCCGTGACCACGGCCCACCCCAAAGCCGCCACGGTCGCAGCCGCGCATGCCAGGGCCAGGAGCTGGTGCAGCGGGGTCTCGGGTTTCCTCTCCCGGTAGCCCAGTAGATAAGCGAGCCCAACCCCCGAAACCAGCCCTCCCCCGTGGGCCCAATTGTTGATC
Organism: Syntrophobacteraceae bacterium; assembly: GCA_029974695.1. Lineage (GTDB taxonomy): Bacteria > Desulfobacterota > Syntrophobacteria > Syntrophobacterales > Syntrophobacteraceae > JAGPLX01. Next base: position 13,113 of record JARKQW010000243.1, read on the forward strand.
CCGGGCACCAGAAAGCCGAAAATGAAGATTCCGATGGCCCAGCCCCCGATCTGCCCGTAGACCATTTGCCCATAGGACCCGCCTCGACTCTTTCCGAAATAAAGGGCGGCTCCGATCAGACCGCACACGGCTGCGGACGCCCCCAGGGTCAACGGCACCCCCGCAAGATAGGAAAGCCAAAAGCCGCCCACCCCGGACAGGGAATACAGGACAAACATGCGGGGGATGCCGAATTCGTACAGGATCAGAGGCCCGATCTGGCGCAGGGCAATCATGTTGAAGACGATGTGCAGAAGTCCTGCGTGAAGGTAGCTCGCCGAAAAAAGAGTCCACCACCGGTGCAGTCGATCGATGGGAATGGTTCCCGTGGCCCCCAGGAGAAGCAGGCTCCGGTTGTCGGGAGACAGAAAGGAAAACGGATTGGAAGAGAAAGCCCCCAGGGACGGGTTGAACAGGAGGGACAGGAGAAACATTCCCCCGTTGACGAAAATGAGGACCTTGAGAAGGTCTTCAGGACGCCGGATCCTCTGAATCCATCCATTCAGGTGACTCCACGTTCCGGGATTCCTGAACCCGCAATGGGGACAGAAGGGCTCATCCCGGCTGATCAAACGTCGACAGTTGGGGCAAAGAATGGAGGATCGGGTTGGGTTTCCCATGTTTCGCCTTGTTTTCCTTTCCAAGCAGGGGCAGTGTGGCTGGGAGCGGCCCTGCGGAAACCCACCGGCTGGGGTTTCGCTCGGGGTGGCTGGTCCGGCCCGGCCGTGAGGCGGGAGGCCGAGAAACCCGGGTCGGACCCTCTGTTAGAAGGCTACGGGCCGCGGGCCGGCGGCTCAGCCGGGCTCGTCGGTTCGTGTGGCTTCCGGCTTTTCGGGTGGAGGCGAGGCGGCTTCGGCCTCTTTTTCCTGCTGTTCCGAAAACTCCTTGACCAGCTGTTCCACCAGCCCGGAAAGAGGTTTGTACGTAAAGGCGATCTGGCCTTCTCGGATCGTCTCGTCATAGGACAATCTCAACGTTACGTCCTTCCCATCCCAGACGTATTCCATGGATGTCGGGTCCGCCGCCACTCGAGAACCTGTTCCATGCTCGTGGAACAAGATTTCCTTGATTTCTTCATAGGCTGCAATGGTCCGAAAGGTCAGAAGCACGCCGAAAAGTTGTCCGTCCACCACCCCGTAAATGATTTCCCGGATCACCGTCTCTCCGATGATGAACTCTTCGTAAGGCCGGTTGAAGTAACGAATACGACCCGTTTCCGACAGGAGAACCAGCTCGGAGTCTTCCGGGAGGGGTGCCCCGAAGAGAAAACCTCCGAAGGAGTTGGGCTCGCTCTTGAAGGTGGGTTCCGCCTGGGAACCGGGGGGCGGCGAAGACGGCGAGCAGGCAGTCAGGGCAAGGACCAGGGCCACTCCAAGGGCGCAGAAGGCGAACGGTTTCCCGGGTTCAAATCGCTTCATGGGAAAGGAATCCTTTCAGTGGTGACGGCAGAGCGTCCTACGGTCGTCCAATCCGGGTCGCGGAGGGTTTGCCTTCCTCCCGGACCCAGGGGGAGTATTAAACCATCCGGCCGGGAAGATCAATGGAGGGAATGATCTGTCCCCAAGGACCCGAGGGGCGCCCATGTTTTCGTCGGCCCCCCGTGTGCAACCCTCTTCATGACCGTTCTCTTTCTCCGGCAGTTAACCCTGAAGTTTTGCAGTCTAGCCCCTCGTCCCTTGTTTTTGCATGGATTGAAGAGCATTGGATTTTTTAGCGGTGGCAGAAACTTAGCAGGGTGTTGAAAAAACAACAAAGATTCGTGCATTATTTTCAGGTTTGATGTAGAATCATCTCATTGAAATCGTTTAGAAAAGATGGAGATGATTCATGAGGACCCCCGATCACCGGAAGCGAAAAATGTTCTTCTACGTTTCCGTGGAGGAGCGTGTCCCGAAGAACCATTCTCTGCGACCTGTCAAGGCCATGGTCGAGGAATGTCTCAAGGCCTTGGAACGGTTCAGTAAGATGTACTCTTCGATAGGACGCCCCTCTATCGCACCGGAGAGACTTCTGAAGGCCCTGCTCCTGCAGGTCCACTACTCGATTCGAAGCGAGAGGGCCCTGATCGAGCACATTGATTTCAACATGCTCTTTTAATGGAAAAGCGCCTTTTTTTCTACTGCTTACAATTTACACAAAAGATCTTACACTACCGCGTTTGTCTACGGTTTTGACCCTTTTACTCGTAAATTCCTGTTGGAGAACCAGACTTCGGGCAGGGTATCGCATTTGCCGCCGGCTCCGTTCTCCGCTTTTTTGCCTCTGGGTGCGTGCGGGTTTATGGGGTACGGCGGAGAAGGACCCTTGTGAGCGGGAGGGGCGAAGACGGGCAGCCGGTGTTCGGGAAGTTCAGCCGCGTGATCTTCGGACCCTGCAATGCCGTATGCCTCCCTGTTCAACCGAATAGACTCGAACCGGCCGCCTGTGAGACCGGAACTCCGGAGAGGTTGCGGGCTTCCCGGTTCCACCATGACCCCAATGTAAAGGCCTGATCCCCGTGAATTTGGGGATCAGGCCTCCCGGTTGGTTGGATTTCGCATTTTATTGAATCGATTGGTGGAGATGATCGGGATCGAACCGACGACCTCAGCCTTGCGAAGGCTGCGCTCTCCCAGCTGAGCTACATCCCCACTCGGTTGCAGGATTTGCCTATAGTATCTCTTGTCCGGAATGTCAAGAATCATGGATCGCCCCGGGGGGTATGCAGCCCCCCGGGGGCGTCCGCCCCAGGGTTTCCCGCCGGGGCCTGGTCCAGGCGCTTCGACCTCTGGGGCCTTCGCCCGAACGCACCGACCCGCTCTTCTTTCCGCGATTCCCTACTCC
>JARKQW010000247.1 GCA_029974695.1 Syntrophobacteraceae bacterium
CTCCTTTTGCTCCTGCAGGTAACGAATCACCCGGTTCTTGTAATCGTAGTAGGTCTCCCGCTGCAACGGGTCCAGGGCCTGGGGAATGACAACGGAAAACTTGGCCGAGGATCGATACACGGGAGGCAGGGACAACACCCAGACGAGAGTGAGGACGAAAACGGTGGTGAAGATGCCTGCGATGAGCTTATATCGGTCGAAAAAGATGAAGGCCATCTGTTTCACGTAATGTTGGTTTTCTTGACAAGCTTTTCTCTTTGACACGTCGTTCATGGATGCCTCCCGGATGTCCTGAGTTCCCTTTCCATCCTACGTCAGGGAAGGTTACCGGATACTGGGGTTCCTGATGTCGTAGTTCACCGTAAAATTGGATTGGAAAGGAGCAATCGCATAGAGGCCCCGGGTGAACACCTTTTCCACAAGGTCGTTGAACTCATCCAGCCTGGTCTTGGGAACGTAGATGATGTCTGCGGGCTTGACCGGGAGATTCACATGGGTGGCCCCCTGCTTGAGGGCCGCCTCCAGGTCCACCTTGAAGGCAATGGGTCTTTCGAGGCCGTCGTTGCGGAAGACCACCACATCGCTCAGGCGCGCACTTTTCTTGTGACCGTTGGCCAGGGCCAGGGCATCCAGCAGGCTGATCCTCGAAGTCATTTCATACGCCCCAGGCCTCGACACCTCTCCCACCACGTAGAACTTCGGATGGTGAATCTCGAGCAGGATTAGGGTCACACGAAGATTTCGAACCTGAGTTTCGTACTTGTCGTTGACGATTTTCTCGAGCTGATCCACGGTGAGGCCTTCTGCGTGGAGGCTGCCGATGATGGGAAAGGAAATCCTTCCGTCGGGAGTGACCGGGGCGATTTTGCTCTGCCCCCGGGGCGCCGTGGTGATGGCCCTCTTGAGCTCCTCGATTTTCACGTTGAACTCCTCGAGGGCCACCGTGATGGAGGGATTGTTGATGTATTTCGAGTACTCCCGGTTCAGCAGGGCGGCCAGTTCCCGGGGGGTCTTGCTCGCGGCGTGAACCTCCCCGATGAGAGGCACGGTAATCCTGCCGTCCGTTCGCACCAGGACCGTCGTGCTGAACTGCGGATGGTAAGGAAAGTGCAAGCTGATCTTGTCCTGAATCTCCAGCCTGTACTCTTCGTTCGTCCGGTCGTAGCGGATGTGGTACACGATCTCGACCACGTCCGAAGGGCCGATCCGATATTCCGGAATGTAGGGAACCGCAATGCGCTCGATGGTCTGATATTCCGGATGCAGGGCGGCCTTTTCCGGGGTGACCGTCAGGGCCGTTTCCGTGTTCTTCAGCCGGGTCACGTCCTCCGGCTTCTGAACGTGGAGATCGATCTCCGAATTCTGCTTCTGGGAGGTGCTCGAACAGGAAACCAGGAAAGGAACCAGAAGTACCGTCACGAGGAGGGCCAAAGCCTTCCCAACCGTTTGGGCCGTCCGGCAACATGGATGACCCTTCTCCGTCGGTTTCCAGCATACCCTCGGCCCGCTTTTGCAGCCGTCAGCGGTTCTTTCCATACCACTCCTTTAAATGGGTTGTCCGCGTTGTGTTGGAGCTCCCCGGTACGGTCGCGGCAAAAAGGTTAAGAGCCGACAATCCACCAATGGTTCCGAGATCGAGAAGAGGAATGAAGGTCCTTGGATGCACGCCCAAGGGCAACTGCAATGCCCCGGCAAAGGGGCTTATGCAGCTTTCGAGCCGGCTCCATCTTTCTTCGACCCGACTTCCCGGCCCCATGACGCTGTTTCCGACTTCCCGGGACCTTTGAAATCCCGAAGGGGTGGACCGGACCCCCGGCGTGTTTGCCGTCCACGCCAAGAGCCGGCTGCCGTAGGGCCCTCCAAGTCCCGGCGCCCTCCCGGCCGGGGATCCCGGGTTCGCCGGCCCAACCTTGGATCACCGGCGGGTCCCTCCGAACCACCCGAATTTCGGAATGGCGCCGGTGAAGGCCCCGGAGAGGCACCAGCCGCTCCAACGGGTCCATTCGCCGTTGCTGATCCACGGTGGAGGGGGCGGGCTTGTGGGCCTTACCCTTCCCGCCTCAGTGATCTCAATGTCTTATCAGTGAGTAAACTGGAATTCCGAATCCGGATATCGAGAATATCCTCACAACAACGAGTGGAAAATACAGAGACTGTGGGTTGGTTGTCAAATGGAATGTCACAAAGGAAGCGGTAATTGACCCTGTTTTGTACGTTTTTTCGGACCAATAGGTGAATGACTCCCCCCACGGGACTTGCCTACGGAAAAATCCACGGGCGTTCGTGGGGTGCCGGGTCTCCCCTATGGGCGTCGGTGCCGGCACGCCGGACGGCATCCCCCATCGCAGCGGCAGGTGTTGCGCTCATGCCGTTATATCCTCCGACCCTCCTCTCCGTCGGCCGCTCCCGGGCCGGGTTTCGTCTCGCGCGCCTCTGCGCCCGAACAATCCCCATCAGGGGATCCGGGCGGCAAGCCCGGATCGACCCTTAGAAATCATAACGGCCTACGGCAAAGAAGCTGATGCCGGGGGCCGGGACTTCGTCTCCCGCCGACAGGTCTCCACCCGCAAACACCGCCTCCCGGGTGAGATGCTCGTGGTATTCCTTGTTGAACAGGTTGTCGATCCCCACCTGGATGCGAAGGTTTTTGACGGGCCTGCACCCCGCGTAAAGGTGGAAGACCGCATAGCCCGCGGTTTCATCCTCGGGGAACCAATCGTCCACATCCTTCTGGGGGGCCGTGAACCGACCCCCAAACTCGATCCACCAGGGGACTCCGGTGCCGTGTTCGAACCGGGCCGCAGCCCGCCCCTCGAAGGGAGGGATCTCGGGAAGGTCCCGGTCCTCGGAGCTGTTTCTTCCCCGAACGTAGGAGAGGCTCAGGGGAAAGGTCCAGTGCTTGAACGGCCGCAACACCGCGCCCAGCTCCGCTCCGTAGAGCTCCGCGTCGATGTTCCGGAAGCCTCGAACGGGCAGCCCGTCCGCGAAATCGCCCACCTTGGTCTGGAGGATGTAGTCGTTCACCCATGAGTAGAAGAACGAGATCCCCACGGTCCCCCAGGACCTTCTCCAGTCCGCTCCCCAGTTCACTTCGTACTTGATTTCGGGATCCAGGGAGGGATTCCCGATTTGGTATCCTCCCGGTGCCGGTGAAAAGGCATAGAAGCGTTCCGTGATCCCTGCGGGCCTCGAGGTCGCCCCACCTCCCAGGTGAATGAAGAGCGGGTCGATGGGCTGCCATTCCAGGAGCGCATTTCCGCTCCCCAAAAGCTCGTCCCGGTCCACCTTGCCTGCCTCGGGTCCATAGAAACGGATGAACTGCTGCCGAACGGAAACGCCCCCGACCCCCAGGTCGTTCACCGCCTCGGCGGAGCTGAGAGCATAATCCATACGGCCGCCCAGCCTCAGGGTCCACCGGGGAGCCAGGTCCATGTTCCATTCCGCAAACCAGCCCACGTCCGCCTGGGTGGCGTCGGGCCAGATGTGATCAAAGAAGGGACCGGGGTTGGGCATGAGGGGCATGAACCGTTCCCTCATGCCGTCCCGAGCCAAGTGATAGTAGTCCAACCCGGTGGTGAGCAGCATCGAGGGATTGATCCGCCAGTTCTGCTTGGCCCGCCCCGCAAAGGAATCGGCATCGGTGGATGCGGACCCTTTCATCATCCAGCGATTGGGCTTGTGAGAATTGTCCATGAGGTGATCGAGAAGAGAAAAGCCCCCGGTGAACTCGATGCTTTCCAGGGTGTTGCCGGGAAAGTCCATTCGGTATCCCGTATGGTAGATCCACGTGGTGGTGTGCACGCTGTCCATGGGAACGGCCGGAAATTCCTTCCCCTCGTCCCTCACGCCGATCAGGCCGTGCCACCATCGATGGTTCTCCGCGGGGCGAAATCCCAGGGAAATGGCTCCCCCGTATTCCTTCTGGGATGCCGGGACGTCGGTCCCGTCCGCCGACTTGTAGTCTCCGTAACTCAAGCCGTTGAAGACGGCGTAATAGTCCACCCATTCATTGCCCCCCTTGGTCCCGATTCCGCCCAGGTAGCCCTTTCGCGCTCCGTTGTAGGTCGAGGAAAGCCACCCTCGGACTTCGGGCGGGGCGTGGGGATCTCGCTGGAAGTCGGTGGAGACCATGATCCGTCCTCCGGTCCCGCCGGGTCCCAAAGTCACGGACGGAACTCCTTTGACCACGGTCACATCCTGGGCGCTGTCGGGGAGAAGATAGGTCACCGGTGGGTCCATCCGCGAGGGACAACCTCCGTAGACGGGCACGGGGCCCACCTGGGTCTGAACCCGCTCCCAACCCAGTCCGCGAATGACCGGCTCGGTGGCGCCGGCTCCCCGACGCACCACGCTCACCCCCGGCAGGGCGTCGAGGACTTCCCCGATGTTGACATAGGTGCCGAAATCGAGGACCTCCTTGCCAACCTTCTCCGTTTCCGGTTCCAGGGGCTCCGAACTGATGATGATTTCCTTGAACACCACCTCTCCGGACTGCCCGGCTCCTTCCTGGGCCGTCCCCTGGGACCAGAACCCCAATAGGAAAACGACCGTCAGGTACACCCACCTACTCATCTCGTTCCCTCCTGTTGAATGTTGCCTGAAGCACAAACCCGGCCGTCGGAACAACCGCCCGGCCTTCGGCGCACGGGGGGGGACCCGCAGGGGTCCCTGCCGATGTTTTCTAGGGTTAGCCCGTAAGCCTGAACTGAATGGGGACCGTCACCCACGTCCGCACGGGCTTTCCCCTGTAGATCCCGGGCGTGAATCGCCAGCGATGGATGACTTTAAGGACGCACTCTTCAAAGATGCCTGTGGGACTGGCTTGGACGATGGACGGGCTTTGAACCCTGCCTCTCTCGTCCACGAGAAAGCGGACGGTGACTCGGCCCGTGATCTTTTTGCGCCGTGCGGAGAAGGGATATTCCGGCTCGACCCTATCCAGAATCTCCGGGATCTTGTCCACCTGGCCGACCTCGAAACTTCCCGAAGCACCTTGCCCGGCTCCCGATGAGACATGACCCGGGAGTGCAGGGCCCGCACCTGCGCCCGGGACCGCATCGGCCAAGCCCGAAGCCGCTGCCGGGGCCTTCTCTTCGCCGGGACCGAGATCGCAGGCTTCCTGAGAAGAAGTGGAGGTCGAGAACCCGGCAGTGGGGACGGACGCTGCCGGGGTTTCCGGCTTCTTTCGAGGTTGGCGCCGGGATGAGACCTTGGCCGCCGGAATGGAGGAAACCCGGGGAGACGGTTCCACGGGCCGGGGCGTCGCCGGGGATTCATCGAGCGTAGAAGGGGAGATCTCGTCGAGGAACTCCGCCGGTGTCCGAGAGCCGTCCGGGGAAGGGGGGGCCATGAATCTCGTCTCCACCGTCCGCACGGAGATGTCCTTCCCTCCGGCTGCAGGCTCAAGGGCGGAAGCGCGTCCGGGTTCCTCCACGGGACAGCCCCGGGAGGCGTCTCCGGTCGAGACCCCGGTGCCGGCCGGAGCGATGAGCTGTACGGACAGATAGGGCAAACTCCTTGGAGCGACGGGATCCAAAACGGTCCAGGTAAGGGCAAGCCAGAGGAGGATCCCATGCAATAGCAGGGATGCCCCGGTCCCTGCAGCGACCTCTCCGGAGCTGGAAGACCAGGAACCGCTTCGAAGGCAGGAATCCGCATGCAGCTCCATCTCGAGCAGGGGCATCGAGGAAGGGATCCCAACGTAGCCCGTCTCCGCCCGGGGAGAATTCCCCGGGGCGGACCGCCTCGTTTCCTCGGGGTCCGGTTCTTCCGGCAAAAAACCGTGGGGTGAGAGTTCAAGGTCCAACGTGTTCCGCCTCGATTTCGGGTTCGAAGAGGTTGCCTGGTTCTTTGGCGAGCCGTTCCCGCCGGGAAGGTCCCTACGGCAGAGGAAGCTTTGTGGGTGGAAGGATTTGATGGGGAAGGGCGCAGGAGGGGAAAGGGCTAGCGTGCAGGAACTCCGGCATGGGCCTCAGCGGCGGCCCATACCTACCATGATGAATCCTATCCGTATCTAAAGCCTTCACCCCATATGAGGGGAGAACGCGGTAGTATTGTAGGGCTACTGTCCCGAGCTCGAGGTTTTTCGAATAGAACTCGACGGGAATTCCATGACTGTAAATGGAATTGGAAACGACCCCGTCGGGGTCGACTTTCCTCCCCGGGTTGCGGACCCTCGAGGGCCTACGGCCGGTGCCGCCCTTTACCCACATCTGCGATCAGACGGGGATGGATCGCCGCCTCCGAGCGAACGGGAAGGGTTCGCAACCATTGGCCGGGGGTCGAGGCCGCAAGGCCGATCCCCCCGGAACAGGGCCCGACAGGAAGTCGACCCACGGGGTCGCAGAACCGTCCCGTGGAAAAGAGTGCGATTGCGCCCCACGCCTGATAGGGGCGACCGGCCGCTCGCCCCTCTGCACGCACGGGACACGCCATACCGAGATCCGACCCTCGGGGGTCATACGGAGACCCGACCCCTGAGGTCGGCCATACGGAGACCTGACCCCACCCATTCGGGCTAACGGGCTCCCAGGAGGGCCAGTAAGACCCCGCCCGCCACCACGCTGGCGATCTGCCCCGCCGTGTTGGCTCCCATGGCATGCATGAGCAGAAAGTTTTCGAAATCTTCTTCGTGGCCCACCTTCTGGACCACCCGGGCCGCCATGGGAAAGGCGCTGATTCCCGCAGCCCCCAGCAGGGGATTGAAACGGCCTCGACTGAGCAGATTGAGAAACTTTGCGAATAGAAGTCCCGCGGCCGTGTCCATGCCGAAGGCCAGGATCCCCAGGGCCAGGATGGCCAGGGTTTGGAGTTGCAGGAAGGATTCGGCCCGCATGGTCGAACCTACCGCCAGGCCCAGGAACAGGGTGACGATGTTGGCGATCTCGTTGGAGGACGCTCCCGTGAGCCTCTCGACCACCCCGGATTCCTTGAGGAGGTTGCCGAGCATGAGGGTCCCGATGAGGGGAATGGCCATGGGAACCAGGGTCC
>JARKQW010000259.1 GCA_029974695.1 Syntrophobacteraceae bacterium
TAATACACCGGGGCGTGATCTTATCGCCGCCGCATCCCGCCTTGGTGACCGCTCCCATGCACAGAAACCCCTGCTCGAGCAAACACCGCATCTTGTCCAGGGGCTCGTCGGGCCCGTTGTACTGGGGGGACTGGAGAAAACGCCTGAGCTGCTTCACCTGACCCTTGCCCTCCCGGATGGTCGGGCACTGATCACACACGCTTTTGTCCGCCAAAGAGAGGGGCATGATCCCCAGCAAAGCGGCCAGGGCGTTGAAGACCTGGTCCGGATGGGGCGGACAGCCGGGCAGATAGACGTCTACCTTGATCTTCTCGTCCAAGGCGTAAACCGAATCCAGCAGTGGAGGGATTCCTTCCGACGGCAGGTTCTCCACTCGATCGGTGGTCTCCGTTGAATAGTATCGTTGGAAAATTTCTTCGTTGGTGTAGGAATTGGCCAGGGCTGGGATTCCCCCGTGGGTGGCGCAGGTGCCGAAGCCAACTATGATCTTGCACTTCTTGCGCATTTCATGGGCTATCTCGAGGTGCTCCTCGTTGCGAATGCTTCCGCTGATGATGCCCACCTCGGCTTCCGGGATTTCGATGCGCTTGCCGTCTCCCAACTGCCCGAAATACTTGTGGTCCATGAGTACCGGAATATGCACGAAGTCAACCAACTCGAGCACCTTCAGCAGTCTTTCCCCCAGGTCCACCACGGAGATTTCACATCCTGAACATGCATTCAACCATTCTTCCGCTACTTTGACTCCCATAGAACAACCCCTTTATCGCCGGTGCTCCTCGGACTCGACTCTTTTTCCCAGGGGACTCGTCCCGAGGTCTCCCCGCCCCCGCCCGCCGACTCTCGGCCGCCCCCGGTTCCCCCCCGAAGGAAATCCTGTCCCGGGCAGTCCTGCAAAACGAGTTGGACACGGTCGGGTCGCGAGAACTTCCGGACCGTTCGGCCACGGGTTCGGTGGGGGCAAGGGTGCCTTGCCTCCACCGGGGAGGGCGGTGCGCCGTCCCCGGGGAGGGTGACTGGGGGCCTCGGGCTCATGACCGCCGGGTCAGGCCACTTTCCTCTCTCGCAGAGGGTTGGGTCCCAGTTCTCGTATGTCTTCGATGAAACGATTGACGACTTCTGCAAACTTGGGTGCTTCCGCAGAGGACACCCATTGTGCTCGGAATCGGTTGGAATCGATTCCGCAACTATCGAGAACCACCTTGACGACATCGGATCGGGCGGACGCTTTTTGATTACCTTCCAGGTAATGGCATTCTCCCAGGTGTCACCCGACCACCAGAACGCCGTCGGCTCCCTTGGACAACGCGTGAACCACCAGGTCGGGACTGACCATTCCCGAGCACATCACGCGGATGATCCTCAAATTGGTCGGATACTGCAAACGACTGACCCCAGCCAGGTCAGCAGCGGCATACGCTCACCACGTGCACAGGAATCCGAGGATGACCGGTTTGAAAGGATCGGACATGAAGGATCTCCTTTCTGCCAATATGAATCGTCCAAATGGAATGGGGAAGGGGCCCGGATGCTAGACGGCCTCGAGTGCCGCATCGACCTGGGCCTTCAACTGAGCGAGGGTGAAGCCGTTCACCTCCACCCCTCCTTTGGGACACGTGGCGGCGCACACGCCGCATCCCTTACAGAGGATTTCGTCGGATACGATCCTCTTTACCTTTCGGCCATCCCGTTCGTACTCCTCCAACTTGATGGCGAAGTAAGGGCATACGTCCACGCACAGGGCACAGCCGTCGCAGTGTTCCGTGACCCGGGAGATGAGGGCGCTGGAGATCAGCTTGTCCTTGAAAAGCACCGTAGCGGCCCGGGATGCGGCTCCAAACCCCTGGGCCTGGGCCTCTCCCACCGTAGCCGGGTAGCGGGCCGTCCCGCAAAGGAAGATCCCGTCCGTGGCGAAGTCCAGGGGACGCAGCTTAGCATGGGCTTCAAGGAAAAACCGGTTTTGGTCCACGGGGATGCGCATGAGGTTCGCCAGAGCGGCGGCATCGTCCCGAGCGACCAGGGGAGTGGAGAGAACCAGGAGATCAAAGGGGATTTCCAGGACGTCTCCCGTAAGAGGCTGACAAACCTCTACGGTGTTTCCTTTCACCACCGGCGGGCAGTTCACGTCGTAGACGTCGTAGCGAACCCCCTTTCCCCTTGATTCCCAAAGCATTCGTTCGTTTTCCGTGCCGTACATTTGAATGTCCCGGTACAGGATGTGAACCCGGGCTTCGGGGTTCTGCTCCTTGATGTAAAGGGCATTCTTCACGGCGGTGAGACAGCAGATCCTCGAGCAGTATTCCCGCTCGGGGACCCGGGATCCCGCACACTGGATCATGACCACCTTCCGGGCGTTGAACGACCCGTCTCGGAGCATCTCTTCGAGTTCGATCTGGGTGACCACGGTCTTACCGTCATAGCCGTACATTCCCTCGGGTTTGAGGGGGACGGCCCCGGTGGCCACCAGGATGCAGCCGACGGTTTCCTCGATCTCTTTGCCTTCGCCGTTGCGCAGGGTCACGTGGTAGTTCCCGATGACCCCTCCCACCGAAAGCACTTCCGCGCCCAGCAGAGTCTGGATCCGGGGGGTTCCCTTCACTCTCGAGACCAACTTTTCGACCACGTCCGAAGCCTTCTCCCCGCCGGGAGCCAACCGGTTGATCCGGTTGAGGAGTCCTCCCAGCCGGGTTTCTCTCTCGGCCAGGACCACCTCGACCCCCATGTCGGCAAGGGTGCAGGCGGCCGACAGACCGGTGACTCCACCGCCGATGACCAGGGCCTTTCGAACCAGGGAAGATTCGATGTCCTTTTGGGGAGCCAGGAGGCTTGCCTTGGCCACGGCCATCCGGATTAGGTCCCGGGCTTTCACCATGGCATCTTCCCCTTGCTGCATGTGAACCCAGGAGCACTGATCGCGGATATTGGCCATCTCGAACAGATAGGGGTTCAGCCCCGCCTCGTCGCAGGCGCTCTTGAAAAGGGGCATGTGGGTGCGGGGGGAGCAGGAAGCCACCACCACCCGGGTCAGTTGATGCTCGCCGATGGCTTTCTTGATTTCCCCGATCCCCGATTCGGAACAGGTATAGAGATTGTTCTTTGTGTAGACGACCCCTGGAAGCCCCGCAGCGTATTCCGTCAACTGCACGCAGTCAAGAAGTCCGGCGATATTGGAGCCGCAGTGGCAGACAAAGACCCCGATCCGTGCTTCCTTGGCTTCGGGATTTACGACCATTTCACCATTCCCACTCATGGACCTCTTCTCCCTCAGGACGCGAGACATGCCGATTCGGAACCCGACAGGACCTGAGCCGCCCTTGCCGCCGCGCTGCTGGCCTGGGCCACGGATTCGGGAATGTCCATCGGACTGTGAGCACAACCGCAGACATAGATGCCGGGACGGGTGGTATCCATGGGAGGATAACCAGGCGTCTTGAAAAACCCGAAGTCGTTGACCTCGATGTTCAACAACTCTGCCATCCGTTTGGAGGACGCAGCGGGTTGACAAGCGGTGGAGAGAACCACCAGGTCCGCCGCCAGCTGCTTGACCCGGCGCTCCTTGGTGTCCTCGTACCATACCGTCAGGTTGTGGTCCGCGTCCTCGGTGACCTCGGCCACTCGACTGCGAATGTATTGAATTCCCGACTCTCGTCCCCCGCGATTTCGATACTCCTCGAAGCCCTTTCCCACCGCACGTATATCCATCCCCAGGATGAACACCTCCGCCTGCCGGTCGTGCTCCTTGGCGATGATGGCCTCCTTGATGGCGTGCATGCAGCAAAATCCCGAGCAATAGCGGTTGAAGCGGATATCCCGAGACCCGACGCACTGGATGAACACTAGGCGGTGAGCCGTTTCGATCTTGTCCACCCGCTCCCGCAACCCTTCAAACTCCCCGTCGGCCTTGCGGGCGGCACGCACTTGCTCGGCCCATTGGTCGTAATCCTCCCCGGCAAGTTCCCCGGATTCGTAGAGGGGAAAGAATTCCTCCGAGGTGCGATCGAAGGTCTTCTCAAACTTTTCCAGCCCTTTCCGGGCCCTTTGGCGGGCCTTTTCGAGGTCGGGCAAGGCGGCCATCAAGGCCAGGTCCGAAGGCCGATACACATGACCGTGGGTGGGACCGCCGGCCGAAAGAAACCGCTCGAGC
>JARKQW010000260.1 GCA_029974695.1 Syntrophobacteraceae bacterium
CGAGGTTCAGCTTTTCCTGTTGAGTCCTGCGAATGGCCGAAAGATCATGGTTATAGACCACGGACCCCTTGAAGTTCCGGTTCCCGTCCAGGATGACCTTTTCCTTTCTCCAGACCGGCAAGACCGACCCGTCTTTGCATACGAGCTCCACTTCCCGCTCGAAGCAGTCTCCCCGGCCCCCTGCGGGGTCGGTTTTGAACAAGGCCTTGCTCGTCGGAGAAAAAAAGTCTTCCGCCTTTCTTCCCACGATTTCTTCATGCAGGTAACCGGTCATGACCCTCTGGGTCTCGTTGCAGTCGATGACGGCGCCGTCGGAGCTCAGCACCTCGACCCCATCGGGCGCAGCCTCGAAGAGGTACTTGTATTTCTCCTTTTCGTTTTCCAGGTCCTTGTTGATCTCGCGGATCATGTTGTAGAGCTGAAAGGTTTCGATGGCATTGGAGCTGTTGAGAAGGACAATGGACAACAGGTAGAGGGAAATATCCGGAATGTCCATTTTGTCTTTTTCCATGACCCCCACAAACATTCCGCGGATCCTCGAACTGGTGGCCATGACGTGAAGGATGATCTGTTTCTGCTGGTTCTTGCTGGTGAGAATCACCGGCCGCTTTTCCATGAGGCTCCAGGAAAAGGTACCGTTCTCGATGAGGTGGTCCACCTGCTCCTGGACATAGGATCGAAATTCTTCCGGTTCCACGCAGGCGAGGGTGAAATCGTTGGAGTCGGGCTCCACCATGAAAAAGGCGACGGCCTGAAACTGGATCAGGCGCAAGATCCTCGCCTTGGTCTCCCGGAGAATGACGGAGATATCCTCCAGCCGGGTGATATTGGGCTGGAAGTCTCCCACCGAAGCCGCCATTTCCAGGGCATCCAGGGTAAATCGATTGAGCTCCTCCAGGTGATTGACTCTTTCCTGGTAGAACTTCAGAGTCTGTTTTGGAGCGGCCCTCTTTCTCACCTTTTTCGTCCAATTGGAAAATCACAGCAAGAAGCGCCGGAGCTCCTGGAATTGACTGTCCGTCTGCTGGACCGCCAGCACCAGGGTGTTGACGGACAACTCCAAGAGACCCCACGCCCGTTGATTCAACGGCGGCACAAGGCGTTCTCCGCTGGAGCCGATCCCCAGGGAGTTCACGATGATGTCCGCCACGTGGATGATGGCCGGTTCCGTCGGGTCCTTGGCGACCGTCGGCGCGTGATGATACCGGGTGATCGTCTCCAGGGATACGGGCAGCCTCCACTTTTTCAGGAGGGAGCCTCCGATCCGCCCGTGATTCCACGGCATCATTTCGTCTTCCAGGTCGTTGAGAAGCCGCTTTTCCGCCTTGGCTGCCAGAAGGGCGCTTCGCGCTTCATGGGGCATGTGATTGTAGAGCACCAGGCGGCCGATGTCGTGGAGCAGGCCTCCCACAAAGAGCCTTTCGGTATTGGTGATGCTCCTGTGGCCCGCCAGGATCCGGGCCACGATCCCACAGGCAATGCTGTGTTCGAGAAAAGACTTCATATCGATGAGGTCACAGGGAATGCTCTTGAAGATATTGATGACCTTGACCCCCATGGCCAGGGCGCTCATCTGCTTGGTTCCCACAATCAGGACGGCCCGGGACAGGGTGTCGATCTTGTGGGGAAAGCCGTAAAACGCGCTGTTCACGATCCTCAGAAGTCGGGCCGACAGGGTCGTGTCTCGGCTGACGACGTTGGCGATCTCCTTGGGAGAGCTGTTCGGTTTGTTAATGGTTTCGATGATTTGAGCCAGGATGACGGGAAGCGTGGAAAGGCGCACTTCCTCTTTGAGAAGTTGGGAAGGATCCAGGAGACTCAATCCTTCTTCGGTCCCCGCCCCGTTCGCCTCATCCGGGAGAGACGGCTCCGCCTGCAGGACCCCGTGAGGTCGCCATCCCGAAAGCTCATGGGCCTTCCTCAGAATGCTCAGGCGAAGGAGCTTTTGGTTCACCGGATGATCGAGATCGGTCAGGATGAACCTTTCCCGGCAGATCGTTTCCGCCCTCTTCCAAACCGCCGGATCGATTTCGGGCGCCGCCTCCAAACCCTCTTCACTGGACTCCGCTCCCGCAATATCGGCCTCCACCACCCCCCAGATCTTGAGGACCCTCAGGTGCTGGGTCGTGAGCCGAGTCCCTTTGGCCAGCAGAAACCTCCCGTTCCTGGCTTTCAGGTCGCTGGCCAAAACCATGTCCGGCTTCAATTCCGCTAAGTTGAGGATGCCCATACTCGTATCGCGGTCCAAAGGAGTTAGGAAAAAAGAATCCCTCCCTCCGCCCATTCGGATCCCGGGGTTTCGGGAGCGATCCCCCTCTTCCGAGCAACGACCAACGAAATACGACTGTGCAGAGAAGGCCCCGCACTCGGAGAGAAACGAGCCTGGTTTCCGGGGCCGCCCGGGAGGTTTGTCACCCCGGGGCCCCACCCGCCCGTTTGATTCTTGATCGGCATCTTCTCCAGGATCCATGAGACATAAATTGTTGTCAATCCGGGCAAGGGGAAAGGGGGGGTTCGATTCCTCCTCCCTTCTCGAAAAGACGAAGGGAAGAGGAATGGATGGGCCTGATCGGGGCGGGAGTTATTTCAGTTTTCTGGCCAGAAAATAGCCGTCCGGGTCGCATTCCTCCCGCAGGAGACGAAGGTCCTCTTCGGATGGCTCCGCCATTTCCTTGAGGTCCGGAGACACCAGAAGATCGAAGCTGACCTTTTTCTGAATGTCCTCGGGGGTCCTTCCCTTGGCTGCCTCGAGAAGCACCATGCGTTTGGTTTCTTCGTCGAATCCGAACAGGGCTTCATTGGTGATCACCCGGTAGGGACCGGAACCCATGACCCCGGATTTCTTCCGGTAGTCCGGAGATCCGTCCCCGAAGCCGATGCTGGTCACGAAATCGAGCTGGGGCACAAATCTTCTGGGCTCGAGGGCCATGATGATGATGGA
>JARKQW010000268.1 GCA_029974695.1 Syntrophobacteraceae bacterium
CAGAATCAAGCGAAAGGACGGCCAAGTATTCGTCATCAGGCCGGAGCTTCGCATGGATTCCCCTCTGGATGTTGAAGGCATCAGCCTCAATATCTCCACAGAGGAAGTTGTGCAGATCATCCGAGAAGGCCGCGAAACAAGAATCCCCTTGAAATAGGGTGATAGGAAATCGCTATTCCAGGATTTTTGGGTCACAGGGGTTGTCGATGCTACCAAGGCCAATTTTCTGCCGATTTTGGGAGACATGAAGGCAGGTACCGCCATGGTGCGGCACCGTGGCGGTCGCCGCGATGGGGAGTTCGCTGCAAATTGGCCTTGCGACGCTCTGTATCGAGCCCGGAGTGCTCGAAAGGCGATATCTCCCCCGGATCGAAGACAAGCCGCCCCGATGAGGCCGGTGAGGGGTCCATCAAGCGCCGGAGTCTTAGTGGTAGACGATTACGAGCTTTTCATATCCGGGCCAGCCGCCGCCCAAACTCTCCAGGACAACCAGCCCGTCCGCGGGCGCTATGATTTCTCCCTCATGAGGGTCCAGGGGCAGACTCTACAGCTCCACCCGGCGGAGGATCCGTTCTACGGTTTCCGAGTCATTGATGAGGCCTACGATCTTCATTTCATGGGCGCATTGAGGGCAGCTGAGAGAGTCCACTTCCCAGATCTTCTTGATGAGCTCCCGTCATGTTTTGGGCGGCACCCGGCGTGACTGATGGTTGGATGCGGAAAGTACCCCTATCGCATCTCCTCCAGAATCGTCATTGCGTTTTCGACGGGGCAAAGCTTGACAGTAGGGACGGGAGAATGATGATGGCCGCCGCCAGCACGCACAGGCTTCCCACTGCGGCCACGTAACCGAGGCTGAAAATGCCCCGGTGCTCGGACAGCATCAGCGTGCCGAACCCCACGGTGGTGGTCAGGGCCGCGAGAATGACCCCTTTGATGGTGCTGAACGGGAGCTCCCCCGCACGGGTCCCGCCCTCGTTCCAACGATGAAGGATGATGACCCCATATTCCACTCCAGCAGCCAGCACGAGGGGCATGAAAATGCCGTTGGCCAGATTGAACTGCATGCCCATCCAACCCATGATCGCCACGGTCCAGAGGGTCCCGACCCCAAGAGGAACCAGAGCCAGCAAAGCCAGACGACGGTTCCGAAAGGAGAAGCACAGCACGACGAAGATGGAGATGAGAGCATAAAGGGCGGCCATCAGGCATGCCCGTTTGAAGGCATCGGAAAAGACATAGAGTGAAACCGGGTCTCCGACCACCTGAGGGTCGACGCTCTGGAGGCTCTCGATGAAGCGTGACAATGCCCCGCTTTCCCAGACGGATTCCCTGGGGTAAATGCGGATCAGATACGCATCGCCATCCGGCTGGTAAAAGCGCTCCTTGACCTGTATGGGGATGTTCTCAACGGCCATGGGGGAAGCAGAAGCCCCCCTGCGGATAAAATCCAGCGATTCCAGCACATCATCCCGCAACCGGGCCTGATAAACCCTCAGCCACGACAGGGACACGGGGGACGCCTGGAGGGCCTGGAACACCTCGCCCCACAGGCCGCGCACCCGCGCCAACTCC
>JARKQW010000283.1 GCA_029974695.1 Syntrophobacteraceae bacterium
CCTCGATGCCCAGCACGTTGATGAAGGCGCGCATGAGGTCTCGAACGGATAGAATGCCCACCAGCCTGCCGTCGGGGTCGACCACGGGGAAGGCTCCCACCTTCGTCCTCTGCATGAGCAGCAGGGCGTCTTCGAGGGTGTGCATGGGGGAAAGGGTCACCACCTTCCGGGTCATGATATCCCGGACCTCGAGCCGGGAAATGCGCTCCCTTTCCCTGTCCGCTTCCTCCCCCACGGACATGGTCGAGGGCATGGCGCTGCGGATATCCCGGTCCGTAACGATCCCCAACAATTTGCCGTCTTCATCGATGATCGGCAGATGGCGCACCCGGTTACGAACCAGGAGTTCGGAGGCTTCGGCGATGCTGGTCTCGGGGCGGATGGTGATGACATCCGTCGTCATGGATTTGTCAATGAACATCTTGTCGTCCTTTGGTCGAAGGAGGTGGGAATTTCATTTGCTCATCAGGATTTTCACGTGGTCTTGGATCAAGTCGGGCAGCGCTTTCAGGCTATAGCCGCCTTCCAGGATGGAAATCAGTCTGCCGTTGGAGTGCTCCCGGGCGAGTTCGAGCAGACGTTCCATGATCCAGGCAAAGCCATGGGAAGTCAGGTTGAGGTTGGACATGTCGTCGTCCGTGTGGGCGTCAAAACCTGCCGAAACCAGGATCACCTCGGGTTTGAAGGAAGCAAATGCCGGGAAGAGGTCTCGTTGCAGGAGCCGCTTGCATTCTTCGTCCCCCTGTCCGGGAAGCATCAGGGAATTGAGGGTGAAGCCTTCCCCCGCTCCCACGCCCCGCTCGAAGTCCCGGCCGGTCCCCGGGTAGGAGAAGGAAGGGTGTTCGTGGATCGAGTAGTAGAATACCGTGGGATCCTCGAGGAAGATTGCCTGGGTTCCGTTTCCGTGATGGGCGTCGAAGTCCACGATGCCGACCCGTTGGATTCCCCACTGCTCCTGCAGGTACTTGGCCGCGACGGCCACGTTGTTGAAGTAGCAGAAGCCCAGGGGACGGTTGCTTTCTGCATGATGCCCCGGAGGCCTCACGGCACAAAATGCGTTGTCCAGCTGCCCCTTCACGACCAGGTCGAGGGTCTTGAGAATTCCCCCGACGGCCAGGAGGGCGATGTCGTAGCTGTCCGGGGAGATCTGGTTGTCCGGGTGGTCCAACTCCCCGAGATCGAGCATGCAGGCCTCCTCGAAACGATAGATGTGCCGGGGCGAATGCACCCGCTCGATCCATTTCAGGCGCGTCGGGGTTGCTTCGATGAGGGTGAGTTTCTCCAATAGGCCCGCTTCCTTCAGAGCGTTGTGGGCGAGGGCAAGCCGATCGTGGCTCTCGGGGTGCCCGGGGCCCGTCCGGTGCAGCAGGAATCGCTCGTCGTACAAGAGACCTGTTCTTCTCATGGGAGGTTTCCTCGTTGGCGGCCGATCCACAGTCCCCATGCAGTATACCGTATTTGGCGCCCGGCTAAAAATGCGTTATCCAAACCCGGGGATCCGCCTCTTGCAGGTTGGGATTGACGGGAAGCATCTATGGATCATGGGTTGCCTCCGGGGCCGGGAAAAGGACCCCGGAGCTTTCCGCGGCATTTGCCATGGGGGGAAGGGAGGG
>JARKQW010000344.1 GCA_029974695.1 Syntrophobacteraceae bacterium
CCACGTGCCTGGCCTTTGCCATGAATCTCGCCGCAGGAAAGGCGGAATTGGACAAGTGTCCGTATGTTTCGGAAGAGGCCAAGGAAAAACTGGCTGCGGAATCGGCGCCTCCCATCCGCCCCCTTACCGTGGGAACAGGAGAATGCGCCCTGAAGATTGGCGGTGAAACGGTCTTGTTCCGCCACGAGAAGACCTTTGTGAATCCGCCGGGCTTTGCCGTCCTCGTCACCACCGACGAGGACGCCGGGTCCGTGGACGGAAAGATGGAGCGCTTCAAGAAATGCCGGTACGAACGAGTGGGTTTGACGCTTCGAGCGGAGCTGTTCGCCGTGAAGGATACATCCAAGGATGCCTCCCGGTTTACGGCCCTTGCCAAGAAGGTCTCGGACGGCACCGGAGCGAGCTTGATCCTCATGTCCGAGGATGTGGAGGTGATGAAGGCAGCCGTTTCGGAGCTGAAGGACAAGAAACCGCTGCTCTATGCCGCAACGCCCGGAAATGCGGAGGCCTTGGGATCGCTGGCCAAGGAAGCTGCCTGTCCGTTGGCGGTAAAAGGCGACGGGACCCTGGACAGTGTGATCGGGCTCACGGAAAAACTCTCCCAGATGGGCCTGAAGGACCTTGTCATCGACACGGGGACCCGTGATCTCAAGAAGGCGTTCGAGGAGCAAATACTGATCCGGCGCGCGGCCCTCAAGGACCGCTTTCGTCCCCTCGGTTTTCCCACGATGATCCTTGCCAATGAGATGGCGGACAACCTGACGGAAGAATCTCTGGTTGCGGCCACCTTCATCGCCAAGTACGGGGCGATCTTGGTTTTGAGCGACTTTCAGCCTTGGAGCCTGTTCCCTCTGTTTCTCAGTCGCCTGAACATTTACACCGACCCCCAACGCCCCATGACGGCCGAACAAGGGATTTATCCCATCAACAATCCGGGTGAAGACTCTCCCGTCCTGGTCACCTGCAATTTCTCCCTCACCTACTTCATCGTGTCGGGGGAGATCGAAGCCAGTCGGGTCCCCTCGTGGCTCTGCGTGCAGGATACGGAAGGACTCAGCGTCATGACGGCCTGGGCTGCCGGGAAGTTTTCGGGGGAGACGGTGGGCTCCTTTATCAACAAGTGCGGAATCAAGGAAAAGGTGAAACACACGACCATCGTGATTCCCGGATATGCCGCGGGCATAAGCGGGGAGCTCGAGGAGGAACTGGGGGGGTGGAACGTGGTGGTGGGTCCCCGGGAAGCGAGCCAGATCCCTAAGTTCCTGAAGGTATGGAAAGCCGCTTAATGGTGGAAAAACCGGTTCGGTTCGGCGCGAACCGAGTCTTTGACCCCGTGGGGGTCTTCAAGGGTCCGCTGTCGGGGCCTGCAAAAGCCCCGGACCACGAAAATCCCCCGGGCCTTGCAGGGCTTGAAACCGGAAAGACCTGGTGAAGGGGCGGCAGACGGAGAAACGCTCCCGGAAGAGCGGGCGTCGGGTTCTCCGGAAGAAGGAGGAGTCGTGAATGAAACTGATCGGTGAAAACCTCAATATCATGAACAGGAAATACGGGAAGGCCCTGAAGGAAAAGGATGCAAAACCCTTGCAGGAGCTTGCCGTCCAGGAAGCCGAAGCCGGAATGGATTGGATCGATCTCAACATCGGCCCGGCGGGAAAGATCGGCGAGGAATTGATGTCCTGGCTGGTTCCGGTGATTCATGAAGTGGTGGACCTTCCCCTGGCACTGGACACTTCGAATATCAAGGCCATCGAGGCGGGACTCAAAGTCCACAAGAAAGGGAGAGCCCTGATCAATTCCATCATGGTTCGCCCGGAACGGATGAGTGCCCTGCTTCCCTTGGCGGCCCAATACGATGCGGATTTCGTGGGTTTGCTCTGGGGCCCCGAGGGGATGCCGCGGGACGAGAACGAAAGAGGGGCCCTTTGTTCGGAGCTGGTTTTTTCGGCCACAACCGACCACGGCATTGCACCGGAGCGCATCTACGTGGACCCGATCCAAACTCCGGTCAATGTGCAGCAAAACCAGATCATGAGTGTGCTCGAGTTCATGAAGATGTTTCCGGACATTGCACCGGGGTGTCAAAGCACCATCGGCTTGTCCAATGTCTCAAACGGCCCCCCCGACCATCTGAGACCCATTCTGAACCGCGTCATGTTGATCATATGGAAACGGCACGGCATGGCCTCGGCGATCGTGGACACCTTTGACAAAGAGCTCCATGAGATCGCTCGGGGGAAGCGTCCCGAATTGGAGGCGTTGGTTCACAAGGTGGAAGACGGGGTGCCCGTCGACCTGAGCTCCCTTTCCCGGGAAGAAACCGAGTACGTCAAGACCGCCAGGGTGATCCTGGGTCACTCCCTGTATTCCGACTCATGGCTGGAGATATAACGGCGACGTTCCTTTCCCGCGGGGCGGGTTTCACGACCCGCCCCGCCTCGTCGTACGCGAGGCCTTCGTCGAGCCCCCCTCGAACGTTTGATGTCCGGGGGGAGGTTCGAGGGGGACGAATCCATTCATGACGTCTGCCGGAATTTCCCCGAAAAACCCCCGCACTTTTAATCTCCCTCCGCAAATAGTGCATTTACGGATTGTGCACAGGGGACAGTATGGGTAAAATACGGCCCACTCACCTGAGGGGACGGACCGCAGACAAGAAACCTGCTCACATCGATCCATCCTGTTCTGATGATGTCTCACGCGGAAGCCCTGTGGTCTCTTCGGTCGCACGAAGAATATCAGCGGAATGAGGAATCCAACCGGTTGGCCGAGTCCATTAGTATTTCAGAAAGGCATGAACAATAGGGGGAATTCAATGATGGCGCCTAAGTACGTTTACTTCTTCGAAGCGGGTAAGGCGGACGGAAATGCCCAGATGAAGCTCTTGTTGGGAGGAAAAGGAGCCAACCTTGCGGAAATGGCCAACCTCGGGATACCCGTTCCTCCGGGGTTCACCATCACCACCGAGGTTTGCTCGTACTATTATAAGCACAACGGTACTTATCCGCCGGAGCTGAAAGCGGAGGTGGAGGAGGCCCTTCATCGTCTCGAACAGATCATGGGACGGGAGTTCGGAAACCCCGAGAATCCTCTCCTGGTGTCGGTCCGATCCGGGGCGGCAAGCAGCATGCCGGGCATGATGGACACGGTATTGAATCTGGGTCTGAATGATCACACCGTTGTGGGCTTGATCCAGCAGACGGGGGACGAACGCTTTGCCTATGACTGCTACCGCCGCTTCATTGCCATGTACGGCGATGTGGTTTTGGGACTGAAGCCCGACTCCAAGGACGAGAAGGACCCCTTCGACGAAATCCTGGAGGAAATGAAGAAGAGACGGAACGTGGAGTTCGACAACCAGCTTCCCCCCCACGACTTGAAGGAACTGGTGGAACGTTACAAGGCCCTGATCCGCGAACGGAAAAAGCTCGAGTTTCGCCAAGACCCCATGGATCAGCTGTGGGGAGCCATCACGGCGGTGTTCGGGTCCTGGAACAATCCCCGGGCCATTGCTTACCGGGAGTTGAACGAAATCCCGGAGGACATGGGAACGGCGGTCAATGTGCAGGCGATGGTTTTCGGGAATATGGGGGATGATTGCGCCACCGGGGTCGCTTTTACTCGAAACCCCGCTACGGGGGAGAATGTTTTCTACGGCGAATACCTGGTGAACGCCCAAGGAGAAGATGTGGTGGCCGGGATTCGGACGCCGCAACCCATCAACAATGTGCAGAAAGCCGAGAACCATCAGACGTCCCTCGAGGACTACACGCCCGAGATCTACACGGAGCTCGATGAGATTCGGGTCAAGCTGGATCGACATTACCGGGACATGCAGGACATCGAGTTCACCATAGAGAAAGGCAAGCTCTGGATGCTGCAGACCCGGTCGGGCAAGAGGACCGGGTTTGCTTCCTTCAAAATCGCCGTGGATATGGTTCGCCAGGGAATCCTCGACAAGGAGGAAGCTCTCATGCGGGTGACGCCGGACCAGATCAACCAGTTGCTTCGGCCGACCTTTGACCCGAAGGCCAAGGAGGAAGCCGTGCGGGATGGGGCCTTTCTGGCCCGAGGGTTGAATGCGGGGCCGGGGGCCGCTACGGGCCGGGTGGTGTTCAATGCGGCGGATGCGGAGGAGTGGGCCCGAAACGGGGAAGTGGTCATCCTGGTTCGGTGGGAGACCTCCCCCGAGGACATTCGGGGCATGCATGCCTCTCGGGGAATCTTGACGGCCCGGGGGGGCATGACGTCCCATGCCGCCCTGGTGGCCCGCCAGATGGGCAAGGTGTGCGTAGTTGGATGCAATGCCATCGAGATCGATTACCAAGGCCGCCGCATGAAAGCGGGAGACCGTTTCATTCGGGAAGGCCAATGGCTCTCCCTGGACGGCACCACGGGAGAAGTGTTTGCAGGGCAGATCCCTACCCGGCCTTCGGAGATCTTGAGGGTCATCATCGATGGAAGCCTGTCTCCGAGAAGGTCGCAAGTCTATCAGGATTTCATCGCCCTTTTGGGGTGGGCGGATGAATTCCGCAAGCTGGAAGTCTGGGCCAACGCGGATCAACCCAACCAGGCGGAGGAAGCCATTGCCTTTGGAGCCGAAGGGATCGGGTTGGCCAGGACGGAACACATGTTCTTCCAGGGAAACCGGATCGACGCCGTTCGTGAGATGATCCTGGCCGCGGACGCCGCCGGAAGAGAACAGGCGCTGGCCAAACTGCTGCCCATGCAGAAAGAGGATTTCAAAGGCCTCTTTCGAGTCATGAAAGATGCCCCGGTCACCATTCGGACGCTGGATCCTCCCTTACACGAGTTTTTGCCCCACGAGGAAAAGGACATCCAGAAACTGGCCACCAAGATGGGGGTCAGTTTCGAACAGATTCATTCCAAGGTGCAGAGCCTCCATGAAGCCAACCCGATGCTGGGACACAGGGGGTGCCGCCTGGGCATTGTCTACCCGGAAATCACGGCCATGCAGGTACGGGCCATCATGGAGGCCGCGTGCGAGGTAAAGAAAGAGGGCCTCGACGTGCATCCGGAGATCATGATTCCTCTTGTGGGCCACGTAAACGAGCTCAAGCACCAGAGAGAGGTGGCGGACCGAGTGGCCAAGGAGGTTATGAAGCAGTATGAAGTCAAGGTCGAGTACCGTGTGGGAACCATGATCGAGGTGCCGCGGGGAGCCATGACGGCGGATGAAATCGCCCATGTAGCCGAGTTCTTTTCCTTTGGCACCAACGATCTGACCCAAACGGTATTCGGAATCAGTCGGGACGATGCCGGGAAATTCCTGCCCCCCTATCTCACGGCCCGGATCTGGGAGCATGATCCTTTCCATCGACTGGACCAGGTGGGGGTGGGAGGCCTGATGGAAATCGCCGTCGCCAAGGGGCGAAAAACCCGACCAAACCTGAAGATCGGGATCTGCGGAGAGCACGGGGGGGAAGCGTCCTCCATCGATTTTTGCCATCGCATAGGGCTCGACTATGTGAGCTGCTCTCCCTACCGAGTCCCGGCGGCCCAGTTGGCGGCAGCCCAATCCGCCATTCGTGACAGGCGGGCACAACAGAAAAAGTAGGTTTCCATGGGGCGGTTGGCGAAGGGGCACTCCCCCTCGCCGTCCCCGGAAATGCTTGCTTGGCGTGACCAACGGATCCCTCTGGTTGAAGGAGAAAAGGTGGAACGACCTACACGACTGCGACGATCGATTCTTTCGGTACCCTCCAATCGGGAAAAAATGGTGCTCAAGGCCTTTGCGCTCCCTGTGGATGTGATCATGCTGGACCTGGAGGACAGCGTCCCGGTCCAAGAGAAAGACGAAGCCAGAAGCCGCGTGATCTCGATCCTCAAGGAGAAGGATTGGGGGAATAAGGTGCGGTGCTACCGAATCAACGGGATGGACACCCCGTTTGCCTACCGGGACATCGTGGATGTGGTGGAGGCTGCGGGGGATCGCATTGATGTCGTTGTGATTCCCAAGGTCAACGATGCGGCGGAAGTAAAAGCCATCGATTACTTGTTGACCCAAATCGAACTGAGGATGGGCTTCAAGGTCCCCATCGGCCTGGAGGCCAGCATCGAAACGGCCCTGGGCATGCTGAAAGTCGAGGAAATTGCGTTCAGTTCCCCTCGCCTGGAGTCCCTCGTTTTCGGAGTTGCCGACTACGGGGCGTCCGTTACAATGATGAGCAAGGGGATCAGCGGACATGGGGACCGGGAAGAGTTCTATCCGGGCCATCGCTGGCACTTTCCGTTGAGTCGCATGGTCATGGCGGCCAAGGCCGCGGGCCTGGAGGCCATCGATGCTCCCTACGGGGATTACAAGGACCCGGAAGGATTGAGGCGCTCGTGTGTGCTCAGTGCGGCCTTGGGATATGACGGGAAATGGGCCATTCACCCCGATCAGGTCGGGATCATTAACGATGTTTACACGCCTTCCGCCGAGGATGTGGAACGGTCACGCAAGATTGTGGAAGCCTACGGCAAGGCCCAGCAGGAAGGATGCGGCTCTCTCGCCATCGAGGGCAAGATGGTGGATGCAGCGTCCATTCGAGTGGCAAAAATGGTCTGCGCCCAGGCGGATGCCATCGCACGCAGGAGCTGATCCCCCTCCGGGGGAGGCGGACCCGGGGGCCAGGGATTGGAACCATGCGGGGAACCGGCGTCGGCTTCCGGATCGCCTACCGCCTTCGGGCGGACCTCCCAGACAACTGAGACCAATGAGACCGGCTGAATCCGATTCTTTCGACAACGGGGGTATCCCCCTGGGCGACCCCCTGAGGGAACAGCGGGAACTCCAGATCCTGTTCGACATTACCTCTGCCCTGCATGCATCTCCCGTACTGAAAGAGGTCTTGCAGCGGGCACTGATGGCGATCCTGCGTACCCTGCGATTCAAAATGGGTGCGATTTATTTGTTCAAAGAAGGCCTGGACGAACATGGTCTTCTGGAATTGGCCGCTCACCACGGATTCTCCTCCTCCCTGGTGGAGTGCATTCGCTCCTTCTCCCTCACCCATGAAGTTCTGGACCCGGGGAAACGGCCCCAGCCCGTTCGGTGGTTTCCTGTAAGCAAACTCATCTTTCCCCGATTGAGGGAAAGAATGATTGAAGAGCGGGTGACGGAAATCATCTGCATCCCGCTCATGACCCAGAAGCGGGTCTTGGGCTTGTTGTACGTGACCAACGACGGCGTCTTGCCGCTCAAACCCGATCGAAACGAGTTCCTGACAACCATTGGCCACCAGTTGGGGGTGGCCATCGACAATGCCCAGTTGTTCGATTCGGTGCAGAGGGCCAAGAGCGAGCTCGAGATCAGCTTTGATGCCATTCAGCACAGCATTTTCGTCATTGACGAGCGATGGCGCATTGTTCGGGTGAACCGCACCTGCGAGGAAGTCTACGGCGGGTCCCGGAACCTGATCGGAAAGAAATACTCTTCCGTCCTCTACGGGACGGAAGAGCCCCCCAGAGACTGCCCCATCCTGATGTGTCTGAGAACCCATGAGCGCATCCAACGGGAAGGCGCCCATTTTCGGTGGGGTGGGTATTATCATTACTTTGCTTCTCCGGTGATCAACCTCGAGGGGGTATTGGAGCGAGTCGTGTACTATGAGAAGGACGCGACGGAGGCTCGAAAGCTGGAACAACGGCTTCAACAGAGCGAAAAGCTCAAGGCCTTGGGCACTCTTGCCGCCGGGGTGGCTCACGAAATAAGAAATCCCCTGGCTACCATCAATTTCAACGCCCAGATGCTGCGGCGTGAGATCCGTCTGGATTCGGCCCAGGAGCAAATGTTTGGAGACATGGTCCACGAGATCCGGAAGATTGACCGCATTGTCCAACAGGTGCTCCATTTTGCCCGGCCCAAGGAACCCCAGTTCCTGCCCAATCAGCTCAACGACATCGTGCGTTACTGCTACGACCTGTCCAAGGTCTACCTGCGCAAGGCCCATGTGGAGATTTCTCTCCGGTTGGCTGAGGTCCTTCCCTCCTTAGTGATGGACCACAACCAGATCAGCCAGGTGATCATGAATCTGGTGATCAACGCCATTGAGGCCATGCCTCAAGGGGGAAAGCTCTTCCTGAACACCGGCCGTCGGGACGACCCCCCGGCCCTGACCCTGGAAATCAGGGATACGGGACACGGAATCCTGGAGGAAGACAGGAGCCGGATCTTTGACCCCTTCTTTACCAGGAAACCCGAGGGCACGGGACTGGGACTGAGTATTTCCCGCCAGATCCTGGAGAAACACGGTGCAGAAATCGAGGTGGAGAGCGTTCCGGGGGAAGGAACCGTTTTTCGGATCATCTTCCCGTGGTCCCTGGTGGACGGCTCGGGTGTCAAAGGTTTTTCGAAAACTCCCCCCCTCGCGCCGGTTCCCTGATTTCATCGCCGGCGTCCATGCGGACCGCCTTCCCCCAGGAACACCTTGCGTCCTTCCGCGCCCCCTCGGAGGGGGCGAAAAAGCTCTTGCTCTCGGGAGGGAAAAGGATTGATATGAATCGTACGGTTGTTCGCGGGTGACGGATGAGCCGGCCGCTCGAACCGAATGCCGGAAAATTCCTGCATGCGGCCATGTCGGATTTTCATGAAGTCTTGTCGATGGATTGCCGATAAGATAAAGAGGGCTTGGGATGTCCCGTTGCCGAAAGGTGATCATCCTTTGGACGGACGGTTGGACGGGACCCGGGAGGATCGCGGGTTTAGAGCATCGGGGGCTTCGGGGAGACCCGCCCCGACTCTTCACCACGATTCAGGCACGCAGGGGTTCTGAGCCCTTCTGCTTTCCCGGCGAAGGAGGTTGGAGCAGACAAAGAAAAGAGGGGATCCCATGACGAGGATGAGAGACCGATCCCAGCATGCCCAAAGACCCGGAGAAGGCTCCATCTCTTTGCAGAGGGGGTTTTCCCTGGTGGAATTGATGGTGGTCGTGGCCATCGCCGCGATCTTGGCTTCCGTGGCAATGCCAGCGTATGTCAATTACATCAATCGAGCAAGACAAAGCGAGGCTATAACGGCCCTCATGAACGCCAAGATGGATCAGGAGGTTTTCTGGGAGGAACGGGCTGTGGGAACACTTCACCGATATGCCGGGACCATCGGTTGCCTTCCCAGTTTTGTAAACAGCGCCAACACCAGTTGCCTTCGAGACTGTTCCTCGTGTCCCCAGACCAGCGGCGTGGTCGGTTCCTACACCGTTCAGGTGCAATCCGCCAGCACAAACTCCTATCAAATCATAGCCTTCAGAAAGATCTACGCCGCCGCCCCAACGGATGTCGTTCGGATTTCTTCCACCTTGGACGTTCCCGTGGTCGTCAACGAAAATGCCTTGAAATTCTCCATCTTCCGCCTCTTGTTCCAGTAAGAGGGTATCCCAGCCGGAGGGGAGCCGCCCGTGCGCCCGTCTGAGCCGTCAAAGAAAACAACATGAAACGGAGGACCCGGGATGCCTGACAGTCCGGCTCGAAGATTCTTGTTGTGCATGGTTCTTCTTGTACTTCCCTGGGGGCTGGTTTCTTGTGCGGAACAGGAGCCCCCGGTGAGCGGCAAGAAGGAATCCCAGAGTCAACGGCTTCCGGCCCGGCCCGTGGAGGGAGTGGAGAGTGCACGGCAAGCCGGACCGGCTCCGGCACCGGGGACTGCTCCGAGCACGGAAGGGCCTCGAGGGGCGGCTCCGACGGACTCCCTGGCCATAGAAGAGGTCTCCATCGAGCCCGCCTTCCCGGTGACCGGCGAGTCGTTGAGCGTGGTGGTCAAAGCAAAGGGGCTGGAGGGAAGCTTCACCGACCTCACCTACTCCTGGAGGATCAATGGACAAGTGGTCCAGGAATCCACATCCGACAAACTGGAAAAACCCGTATTTCGCGGCGATTACGTGGAGGTCTTGGTGAGTCCCCGAGTGAGCGCCGGTTCCGTGAAACCCGTCACCGGCTGCGTAGTCATCGCCAATTCGGCGCCAAACGTTCAGGTGCAGAGCCAGACCATGGGGAGTGACGGGAACTACCGGGCCCAACTCTCGGCGCTGGACCCGGAGAAAGATCCCGTCACATTCTCTTTGAAGAAAGGGCCGCCGGGAATGACTATAGAGGCAACCACGGGAACCATTCACTGGTCGCCGGGCGCGGACGTGAAGGGGAGCTTCCCCGTAGAGGTCTCGGCCGTAGACTCCCAGGGTGCCGAAGCCATCCTCTCCTATCAGATCCAGGTGCGTCGGGAAACAATGGGAGGTACCTAGACGAAATGAGGCCTGTTCCTTTTCCTCGACGAAATTGCAGGGGGTTCACCCTCACAGAGATCCTGGTCGTCATTGCCGTGGTGATTATTCTGACGGGGGCCGCCTACTCCGGCTATTCCAGCTGGCAGAGACGGGAGCAGGCGCGGGCGGCCGCCTATGAACTGGCCGGTCACCTCAAGGAAGCGCGCTTCCTTGCCATGGAGAAGAACACCGGGCATACGGCCGTCTTCGTTGGGAATACCTATACCGTATTCTCCGATCCCAATAACAGCATGACCTTGGATGCGGGGGAGAGGGTCCTCCATCAGGTGAACGTTGCCCAGAAAAACCCCGGAGTGACGGTTTCCACTTCTGCAGGTCTGAGCGTTCACTACAACGCCCGCGGAACGATTTCCCTTCGTGATTCCGTCAACCCCAACCTGTTGGGTGCGACCATAGCCTTTAGTAATGCCGCGAATACCTACACCGTCACCCTTTCTTCTTTGGGGAGGATCAAAATTGAGCCTTGATGCGCCGGATTCCAGAGGGTTTACCCTGGTGGAGGTGATGGTGGCTCTGGGGGCCATGGCCATTGCATTCACGGCCCTGTGGGTGCTCCATCTTTCCTCCCTGTCCATCGACATGAAGAACCATAGTGAAATTCGAGCCGTCTTCCTGGCCAATCGGCAACTGGAGGACCTGCGATCGGCGGCAGTCCTCAATTTTGCCGGACTTGCCGACGGGACCTCCACGGACAACCCCGAGGGGGCCTTTACCCGAACCTGGCAGGTGACAACCGTCGAAACCTGGCGGAAAAACGTCACGGTTACGGTAACCTGGCCCGAATCGGTCCGGACCCGCGGCGGAGGGAAGACCAAACTGACCCGCTCCTTGGTATTGACTTCGACCCTCGTGGACCTGGAGCTATTTTAGGCAATGGAAGGCGGACATCCCATGAGATCGACCTTAAAGGCCCTGCTGCAGGTGAGGGGAATGACTCTGGTGGAGATGATGGTGGCCATTGGGGTCACCTCCGTGATCATGATCTTGAGCATCTCCATCTTCATGAGCCAGAACAAGAGCTATGTCCGGAGCAAGAACGTCAAGGAGGTCCAGGAGTCGGGGCAGATGTTGGTGGAGATCCTCAAGCGCGATCTGATGGAGGCCGGCTGGTCCGTTCTTCCCCAAATGGCGTTCCATTTTGAGGATGGCGGGGCCACCGGCAGCGACCGGATCTATGTGAACGACTCGAGCCTGATCGACCTGAGCGTCGCCACCAATCGCGCCAACATGATTGGAGGGGATTGCGCGGGAGGACAAAGGATTGTCTCCGGCGCCGGCACCTCCAATGTCACCATCGGCAGGTTGGACGTCAATGATGACGAAGGTGACGGGGATTCCAGCGGGGATCCTGATTTTCTGGCCGGGGTGTTTCAGTTCGTGATCTCGGATGCCACCACCAACAGCATCGCCAAAATCAATACCATCACCTCCGGACCCCAGTTGGGACTGGACAGAAACCTCTCCGGGACCCATGTGGCTCCAGCCGTGTATTACTGTGTGGACAACGGGGACGCTCAATGCCGGCCGACCGGAAGCACCGAACAGAGGGTCCTGCGGAGGAGTGACCGAACCACCGGGGGACGGCAACCCATG
>JARKQW010000351.1 GCA_029974695.1 Syntrophobacteraceae bacterium
CGCACCGTTCAGCGAATCAAGGAACTGGGGGCCAAGGCCTCGGTGGCCCTGAACCCGGCCACGCCGTTGGTTTCCATCGAATCCATCTTGTCGGATGTGGACATGGTCCTCCTCATGACGGTGAACCCCGGCTTCGGGGGACAAAAACTCATCCCTTCGGTGCTGACCAAAATCCGAGAATGTCGCCGGTGGATCGATGAGAAAGGGTTGTCGGCCGTCATCGAGGTGGACGGAGGAGTCCACCGGGGTACCATCGACGACCTGGTGGAGGCCGGGGTGGACGTGTACGTGGCGGGTTCCGCCGTGTTTGAGGGCGGCAACTATCGGGACAACATCCGGGTTCTAAAGGAAAGAATGGGGCGAACGAAATGAAAGGAAGGAATTCCCGAGGTTCCGAGGTAAGGAGGCGGGAAACCCCGCCCTCCCCAAGGGCCCCTTAGCCCTTCTTGAGGAAGATTCCCAGCATTCCCGCCAACTTCAGTTCCCGGGCCGCCTTGACCTCGAACCTGCACTCCTCCAGGGCTTCGTGCAGGTCTCCGCTGAAGAAGCGGTCTTCTTTGGGATGCAGGAGGATATGCCGGGTGATGAAATTCTGGTAGACGAAGGGATAGATTTCTTCGAGAAAATAAGCCCCCCCGGGTTTGAGTACCCGGGAAATCTCGTGGAGGGCCGTCCTCCAGTCGGGCACGTGATGGAGGACCCCGAAGGCAAACACCGCATCCAGGCTGTCGTCCCGGTACGGCAGGGCCAGCACGTCTCCCACGTACAACGAAACCCTGCGCCTTTCTTCAAGGGACAGGTAGCGCCGGGCCCGGCGGATCATCTCCAGGTCCAGGTCCATGGCATGATAGAGACCCGGCCGGAATGCCTTCAGGATCAGCCTAGCCCCGGCTCCCCTTCCACAGCCGATCTCGAGGACCGTGGAGCCGCCCTCCAGGGGCCACGATCGGCTCATCCAATCGATCTCAAGCCGCTGTTGAAACACTCGGGATGGATTGTTCACCACCCATCGTTCGGCCCAGTTGAGCTTCATCCCGGCACTTCATCCTTTGATTCCCAAATGGACCACGGCGATTCCATTGGTGAATCGGCGATAGGTGACATGGGAAAAACCGGTCTCTTCCAAGATGGATTTCAGCCCGTCGGGGCTGGGAAAAAGGCGAATGGACTCGGGAAGATAGGTGTAGGCGTGACGACACCCGGCGAGGACCTGCCCCAGGAAGGGCATGACGTAAAAGGAATAGAAATCGTAGAGGGAGCGGAACCACGGCGGGGTCGGCTCGGAGAACTCCAGGCACATGAATTTGCCTCCCGGCCGAAGGACCCGGTGCATCTCCCGAAACCCGCGTTCCATGTGAGTGAGGTTCCGAATGCCGAAGCCGACCATGGCGGCATCGAACGTTTCGCTCTCGAGGGCAATACTCTCGGCGTCTCCCTGGACGTAAACGATGTTGCGGGCGTAGGGGGAGGAAGCCACCTTGGGGCGGCCGCTTGCCATCATGGCCCAGTTGATGTCGTAGAGCACCACGCGCCCCGTCGGGCCGACTTGCCGGGCCGCAAGAAGGGACAGGTCGGCGGTGCCTCCGCAAACATCCAGGACCCGGTCCCCTTCCCCGAGATTCATGAGGTCGACGGCCAGGCGTTTCCAAATATAGTGGGTACCCAGGCTCAGGAGGGTGTTCATGAAATCGTAGCGGGAAGCCACCGTATTGAAATGGCGGCGGACCCAGCTCACCTTCTCCTCTTCGGGGACGCGGAGGTACCCGAAAGGAGTCAGTCCCGTCTCCGGCGGGCCTTCCTCGGAAGGGACGCAACGGGGCCGGGGGGGGATTTCCGTCATGGAGACCCGGGGCTTAGTCATCTCTAGGCGGGCTTCACCACGATACCGCTCCGGATGCAGCGCGTGCACGCCCGGACTCGGCGAACGGATCCGTCCCCGTCCATGTGACGGACCTGTTGGAGGTTGGGGTACCACAGGCGCTTGGTCTTGTTGTTGGCATGGCTGACGTTGTTGCCCACGTGCGGGGTCTTCCCGCAGAACTCACATCTTCGACTCATGTCCCTGCTGTTCCTTTCCGCCGTG
>JARKQW010000353.1 GCA_029974695.1 Syntrophobacteraceae bacterium
GGCCGCAGCCGATGCACTTGGAGGCCTCCAGCAGGGGGCCCGAGTCCGAGTGCTGCGCCATCTTGCCCTTGCGCGAAGCCGATCCCATTCCCAGGTTCTTGATGGCCCCACCGAAGCCCGCCGCCTCATGCAGCTTGAAATGGGCCACGGACACCAGGGCCCGGGCCTTGGCGACGGCCGACGCCACGTAGGCTACCCGGCAGTGCTTCAGTTCCACGGGGACCGCCACTTCGTCCCCGCCGTCCAGGCCGTCGGCGATGACCAGGGGAGCCCCCACCACCGAGTAGGCAAACCCGTTTAACATGGCGGTATTCAGGTGATCCACGGCATTGCCCCGGGTGCCCACGTAAAGAGTCCCCGCGTCGGTGAGAAACGGCCGTCCCCCGGCCCCGGCGACGGCGTCCACGATGGGTCTCACCAGCAGCGGCCGCACAAAGGCGGTGTTTCCCCGCTCCCCGAAGTGAATCTTGATGGCCGTAAGGGCGCGGTCGGGCACTACCTCGGCGATTCCCGCCGCCTCAAGCAGGGACGGAATCCGGTCCAGGAGTCCCTGGTTGTTGCGGACCGCCAGGTCGATAAAAAACACCTTGCTTGCCATAGTTCCCCTCACGTTATGGGTGGTTCGCGTTGTGGATCATGCGAGCAGTACGGCCAGGATCCCCGTAAGAAAAATGCCGTCGAAGGTTCCCGCTCCGCCGATGGAAGCCACCGGGGCTCTCAATTCCTTCAGCTTGTCCAGGTGCAGCAGGTCCGCCCCGATGAGTGTGCCCAGGGTGCCCGCCGTATAGGCCGTGGCCGGTGCCGAACGGGGGTCCAGCAGGAGGGCCGCCAGGGCGGCAACCAGGGGCGGAATGAACATGGGCGTGGCGATTCCAAGCCCCGGGACCGGCTTTGCCGCCCGGTACACCACGTAGGTCACCGCGGCAAGAGCCAGCAGCATCCGAAACGGATGAGGCGAATGGAAGAACAGGTAGACCGAGAGGCCCGTGGGGATCAGAGCGCCCCCCACGTTCACGGCCAGGACCATCTCCCGGACTCTCTGTCGGCGCGGCGGGCGGAACCGCATGCCGAAAAAAGAAACGATGTCCGGGTCCTGCATGTCGGTTTCAATGGGAATCTTTCGGATGGGAATGTTGATCATGCTTCCCACGATGGAAAGAAACAGGAGGGAGAAAAGGTGCTCCGGTGAGATCCCCAGCTTGGTGAAGGCCCACGAGAAAATCCCAAACTGGACCAATGCAAAGGCGAAAAGGAGAAGAAAGAGAAAGGCGAACAGAAAAAACAGGAGAAAGGGAGGATAGAACATGGGAACTCCTTCCGGAAACGAAATTTCTTCGGGTGCCATGGGGTCGGCGGGGACGGAGCCCCCGTCACGACAGCTTCCCCTGCTTCCAGAGCGCCGTCACGGCCTCCAGGAGGGACGGATATCGCTCGTCGGGCTGTCGGCCGGCCCATGCCCCCTCGGGGGGGTGTTCCGAGTCCGGTCTTTCCAAGAGAACGGTCCTGCAGCCGGAATCCCCGCCAGCCAGGATGTCCGAGCTCCGATCCCCGATGAGGTAGGTCTCGGCCGTTTCAATGGAGAAGATCCCGGCGGCGTAGAGAATCATTCGAGGGGAAGGTTTTCGGCACGCACAGGCCTCGTCTGGTCGATGGGGGCAGTAAAACGCGGCCAGGACGTCTCCACCCGCCCGCCGAATACGGTCCAACATCCGGTCGTGGATGTCCCAGAGGGTTTCGATGGACGTGAACCCCCGGTTCACCACCGACTGGTTGCTAATGAGGATGCCCTGAACGGACTGTTGCCTCAGGAATCGAAGGGCATCCAGGGCGTCCGGGTAGAAGCGGACCTCGTCCCAATTCTTGATGTACTTGCTGCTGTCTACATTGATGACCCCGTCCCGGTCCAGGAACAGGAACCGGCGGGAGGAAGGCCTGGGATGTTGAATCCACACCAGCATCAGGGCTCCTCGCGGGAAAACCTTTCGCTCTTGACATCCCATTCGGATCCAAGAAGAATTGGAAGGGTTCCATAACCACGTTTGTAAGGTAGCAAAATGAAATGAGTCAATCAAGCGTCCTCGAGGAACTGGAACAAGCCCTGCACTACCGTTTCCGCAAGGGAAATCTACTCTTCCAGTCCTTGGTCCACCGGTCCTATGTTCACGAAAATCCGCACCTGCGTCAGGCAGACAACGAAACCCTGGAATTTCTGGGAGACGCCGTGTTGGGCCTGGCCGTAAGCCATCTCCTGCTGGATCGCTTTCCCCAGTGCCGGGAAGGGGAGCTATCCCGTTTCCGGTCTTCCATCGTCAACGAGAAGGAACTGGCCAAGGTGGCAACGGACCTGGACCTGGGGCGGTGTCTCCTGCTGGGAAAAGGAGAAGAGCTCACGGGAGGAAGGAACAAGCCCTCCCTGCTGGCCGACACCCTCGAGGCAGTCCTTGCGGCGGTCTACCTGGACGGGGGAATGGATGAGGCCATCCGGGTCGTGAGTGTCCTGTTTCATGAGTATTTCAATGCCGGAGACGCCAACCTGTCCCTTCGGACTCTGGACAAGGATTACAAGACCCAGCTCCAGGAGATCACCCAGGCTCGGCATCGAATGACCCCCGTGTATCAATTGAAGGCCGAGGAAGGACCCGATCACAACAAGACCTTCTCCATGAGCGTGGTCCTGGGTGAGCGGGTGCTGGCCCACGGATCGGGCAAAAGCAAAAAGGAAGCCCAGCAGGAAGCCGCCCGCAGGGCCCTCGATCTCCTCCAATCGGAGTCGGATTTCCCGGGGGCGGGATCAGAGTCTCCGGGCGTTCAGGAGTAGCGCATCTAAAGACCCTTTTTCTCGAACCAGGCGAAAAGGGCGATCCCCCCCGCCACAAAGACCGCAATGAGGATCCAGTGGTTGATTCCCAGCACCTGGGGCAGGGTGATGGGGCCGTAATTTCCCCATTTGAGCACGGTGTTCTTCATGAAGGGGTAGGTTTCGGCAAAGAGTGCGGCTCCGACCAAACCGCCCGCAATGCCCCAAATAGCATCCCACCGGCCTTCTCCCACCGCCCCCAAAGATGTCCCGGGGCAGTACCCCAACAGGCCCCACCCAATGCCGAAAACGATTCCTCCCAAGGCGTTGGCCCCCACCATGGTTGCCTTGGGGGCGAGTTTCACGAGGCCCAGGTCCTTGAGCAGGTATACCCCAACCATGCTCACCAAAATGGTGGTGAACATGAACTTGACGATGGTCATGTCCAGGAAACGGAGGGCCCCCAGTTGCTTGTCGTAGCGAAGCACTCTTCCCTTTTGCAGCAGGAAGCCGAAGATTACGCCGGTAACCAGGCCGTAGATCAGTGTCATCATGACTGTTTCCCTCCGCCGTAAAGAAGTCGGGCTACAGGGATTCCGCCTGCAAAAAAGCCCACGAGGGCGATGAACCCGCTAACGGCCAGCTGAAGCGAACTGCTCAGCCCGTGTCCGCTGGGTCAGCCGTCCGCCAGGCGGGCTCCGAACAGGGCGACGGCTCCGCCCAGGAAGGCAACGGCCGCCCGCTTCCCTCGGCTGGGACCGAAACGTTCCTCCCACATGTCCGGCAGCGCCTTCCATCGGAAGGTCCCCGAGGTGACGGCGGACAGGAACGCCCCCAGGGCAATGCCCGCCACGAACATCCATTGCCACTCGACGATGGGCTTCTCCTTGACAAAGTATTCCATGATCTTGACCCTCTCCGGGGCAAACAGCTGTTCGATCATCCCTGCGGAACGGGCAAAGGAAGTGGATGCGCCGACGTACTTGCCGGTAACCCAGGTAGAGGCTACAAGCAGCAAGCCGGTGAGGGCGCCCGCAAGGTACGGGTTCCATCCCTTGTCGTCTTTTTCCGGTCTCATGGTTGCGTCCTCCTTCATAGGTTTCTATGTCTTCCCCTCCGAAGAAATCGAGGGGTGCGGATTGGCGCCTTGGGACTGCGGGTCCCCGGGGTTTATGGCAAACGAAGCCCTTCCCGGCGTGGGTTTCGGGTTGTTCGATGTTGTTTGATCTGCGTCGAACTCCCCCGGGAACGGGTGGGGGAACCTCGGATTCCCGACCCTTTTAATCACGCCCCTCTTTTTTGTAAAGCCGGGGCTCGTCCGGAGGGGGTACCCCTCGTCTTTTGCAGGGGAGCCCAAGGGAACTCCCTCCCGGTGTGCCGACTTCTATCCGTGGAAGCCGGACGGTCTGTTCGGCTAAGGGTTCCATGACTGAGACAAGAGCGATCGACTAGTGAAAAACGGAACCAATCCCTGCCGTCCGGGGTGGCTCGACCGGAGTCTCGCAAGGTCGCGCTTTCGGTCCGCCCGGACCTCGGCCCCGAGATTCAAGGTCCCTCGGGGAGGAAATGAGACAAGAGGACCTCTCGAGCATATGAGGGTGGACAAGCCGAAAGTTTTCGGGGATATGATACAGGAGCAGGGTTACTTTTGGGGCCGCGCCCGGTGTCAGGCATGGTTGGGAATGGGCGTGCCTTCCGGAGGAGGTTTCATGGAACGAACGGTTGAAACGAAAACGGGGGAACGAATTCGATTGAGGGTCGAGCGGGACGCCCATCAAGTCCCCCAGGTTTATGCCGTCGTCGGCGACGGAGAGGGGGGGGAAGAGCGGCGGCTTCTTTGCCACGGCTGGGTGGTGCGTCGTTTACCCGAGGGCATTTGCGGGGGGATCCATGCCCAGGGGGTCTTCCTGGAAGTGGACCGGAAGGATTGGGACGCCGTCCTGGCGGAACGGGAAGACCTGCGGGATCGGGATAATCTTCCCGACATTCACCTGGTGCGGGTATTTTCCCGGGGAGACCGGTTCACCATCGACGGCTATTCCCTGAGCGCCCGGGTGGACCGGGCTACCTGGAACAGGATTAAGGTCCATATGCTCGAGGTGGACAGCTTCGAGAACGGGGAGGTCCTCGAAGGGGATCATTTTCGAGGCTGGATCATCCGCCAGGGCATGGAAAGCGAGGTGGAACGGTTGCTGGACGTGAAGGCCCACCTGCGACTGAGGTCGCGACAGGGTGGGTGAACCCGCAGGGTTGCCGTACCCACGGGAGGCACTTCTCCGGTCCCCGGGAAGGATCGCAGTGAACAGGAATCGGATTTACCCGGTTTTTTTGCCGCACCTGGGGTGTACGTTTCGGTGTGTTTACTGCAACCAGAACGTCACCAGCGGGACCGCGCCTTTTTCCCGGGATCCGTCCCGGGTTCTTCCGAGGATCCTGGAGGATATCGAAGAGTTGTCCCGGAGCGCCGTTGCCTGCCGCAAACCGGGACAAATCGCCTTCTACGGGGGAACCTTCACGGCTCTGCCGACTGAAATCCTGGAAGAAGTCCTGGACGCAGCCGCCTTTCACGTGCGCCGGGGGACGTTTACCGGCATCCGTTTCTCAACCCGCCCGGACGCGGTGACTCGAACGGTCTGTTCCCTCCTGAAATCCTTTCCAGTGCAAACGGTGGAACTGGGGGTCCAGAGTCTCTCCGACGAGGTGCTCCGGGAGAGCAGGCGAGGCTACGGGGCCGATGCGGTGCTCGATGCCCTTCAAAGGGTGCGTTCCTCGAGGTGGGATGTGGGCTTTCAGCTGATGCCGGGTCTGCCGGGAGACAGCCCGGACCGTTTTCTAGGCACGGTCACCGACACCCTTGCCATGAAGCCCGATTTTGTCCGCCTCTATCCGGTGCTGGTCCTTCCGGGAACGACCCTGGCCGGGTGGTACGAAGCCGGGCGTTATCGGCCTTTGTCCTTCGAGGAAGCGATCCGGTGGTGTGCCCGGGCCTACGACCGGTTTCATGGGGCCGGGATTCGAGTCGTTCGAATGGGGCTCCATGCGGGTCCTGAGCTGACCAATCCGGGGAGCGTACTGGCCGGCCCCTTTCACCCGTCCTTTGGATACCTGGTGAGGGTTCGCTGGTGGCGAAACCGGATCGATGAGGCCATCCGAACCCGTCCGGCCTTCGGGAAGGGGGCCCGCCTGATCTTGTGGGTTGGAGAACGGTTCGTGAGTGAAGTGCTGGGACCGGACCGCTCCAATGTGTCCTACTGGCTCGAGTGCCGGGGACTGGAGAACGTTCAGGTTCAGGGAGACAAGAACCTGCACCGGGGGGAATATCGGATCGTTTTGGAGAGCGAGAGCATGCCCCGTCCACAGGGAGAAAGGTCCTTTTCATGACGAAATCATCGGAACAGCGCCCCTTCAAATCCGGGTATGTGGCACTCGTTGGGGCTCCCAACGTGGGCAAGTCCACCCTCCTGAACGGCATCATGGGGGAGAAGATTTCCATCACTGCTCCCAAGCCCCAGACCACGAGAAACCGAATCCTGGGAATCCTTACCCGGCCCGACTGCCAGGCCGTTTTCGTGGATACGCCCGGCATTCACAAGGCCCGGGACCCCTTCAACAAGATCCTCGTGGATACGGCCTTGTCCACCCTGAACGAGGTCGACGTGGTCTGCTTCCTTCTCGAGGTTCCGGAAACCCACAAGCACCTGGATTCCTTCATCCTCGAGAACCTCAGGAGGATCCGTTCGCCCGTGATTCTTGTGGTCAACAAGGTGGATCGTCTTCCCCACAAGCCGGACCTGTTGCCTCTCATGGACCACTACCGAAACCTGTTTCCGTTTCACGCCATTGTCCCCACTTCGGCCCTCAAAGGAGACGGGGTCGAGGAACTCCTGGGCGAAATCCTCGGACTGCTCCCCGAAGGCCCGCGATACTATCCGGAAGACTATTCCACCGACCAGCCCGAGCGCTTTCTCGCGGCGGAATTGATCCGGGAGAAGATCTTTCACCTCCTCCGCCAGGAAGTCCCCTATGCCGTGGCCATCACCGTGGATCAGTTCAAGGAGGAGCCGGACCGAAATCTCATCGACATCGAGGCAACCATTCATGTGGAGAGGGATTCCCAAAAGTCCATCCTCATCGGCCGGCAGGGCCGGATGATCAAGGAAATCGGAAAGCGCGCCCGTGGAGACATCGAGATTCTGCTGGGATGCCGCGTGTTTCTGGGGCTTTTCGTCCGGGTGACCAGGGACTGGCGGAAAAATCCCCGGAGCCTCCGGGAATTCGGCTATTTGCAGAACCGGTAGGATTCAGGAACGCGGCACCGGGGCGAAGCGGCCCGGGGAGCTAGACTCGGGTGCATACGGGGCAAGCCTGGAGGACCAGGGGCTTTTCGAGGTTGCAGGCATGCAGGAGCGGTTCGTCCCGGAGCATTTCCCGGGCGGGGCCGTCGGCCGCCACGTGCCCGTCCTTGAGGACCACGGTGCGCGGGCAGAGGTCGAGAACCATGTCCAGGTCGTGGGTTGCGACGATGAGCGTGTGCTCGAAGGTGTCCAGGAGTCGGATCAACTGGCGCCGGGATCTGGGGTCCAGGTTCGAGGTCGGTTCGTCCATTACCAGGATATCCGGGGCCATGGAAAGAACCGTGGCAATGGCGACGGCACGCTTTTCGCCCCCCGAAAGCCGGTAAGGAGGCCGGTCCCGGAGATGGTCGGCTCCCACCGTCTCCAGGGCCTTCATGACCCGGTCGTGTACCTCCTCATGGGGGAAGCCCAGGTTCAGAGGGCCGAAGGCCACATCGTCATAAACCGTGGGCATGAAGAGCTGGTCGTCCGGGTCCTGGAAAACCATGCCCACGGTCCTGCGCACATGGGGGAGAGTTTTCCGGGTTAAGGGAAAGTCCCCGACCCGCACCGTCCCCGATTGGGGGATGAGAGTCCCGTTCAGGTGGAGCAACAGGGTGGATTTCCCGGCCCCGTTGGCTCCCACGACCCCCACCCGCTCGCCGTGGGTGATGCGAAGGGAGACTCCCTCGAGGGCCTTGTGCCCGTCGGGATAGGCGAAATGCAGGTCCTTCACCTCCACAATGTGGTGGCTCATAAGGCCGTTCCTGCCGCCAGGCGTCCCAGCCACCGGGGAAGATTGTAAAGCCTCAGGAAAACAAAGAGGCCGCACCAACCCGCAAGAAATCCGATATCCGTCGCCCGGATGTTCAAAGGCCGCAAAAGGCGGATCTCGCCGTCGAAGCCCCGGCACAACATGGCTGCATGGATTCGCCTGGCCCGGTCCAGGGTGCGCAGGAGCAGTTGTCCCACCAGGGATGCAAATACCTGCATGCCCATGCCTCTGCCGTTGAAGGACCGCAAGGACCGAGCCCGACTCATGCGGGCCGCGTCGTCGCTGAGAACATGGATGTATCGATAAAGGAACTGCAACTGGATCACAAAGCCCCGGGGAACCCCCATCCGGTCCAGGGCGGTGCAAACGGCGTTGAAGCCCGTTGTGGCCACCAGGCAAAGGGCCGTGGTCACGGTCAGGAGGAATTTCACCAGGATGGCCCCAAAGGAAATCCATCCGCCGGAAAGGGAAAAGGGACCCAGTTGCACGAGGATTGCGGTATCCAGGAGCGGGTTAAAGATGCCGATCAGCACAGCCAATGGAGCGGCCCAGAGGACCTTCTTCATCAGATGTCCCGGGGGCAGGTTTCCAAGGGAAATCAGGACGGCGGGATAAAGGGCAAAGGGGAGGAGGGGAGCGATCTCGTATTTTGGAAACGACACCACGATCCCCGTAAAGAACAGCGTGGTGAGCACCTTCACCCGCGGATCCAGGCGATGTACGACGGTCTGCCCGCAGGACAAAAGATCCAGTTGGGAAAGGTCAAAAACCGAAGTCTCAATTCTTGCCATGACAGGTCGTTTCCCGGGAACGAAGATCTCCCGGAGAGGAGGGTTTGGGGACCCGTCCTTTCCGGGGAACACCGGTGAGGAGCGTTCCCCGAAGGGGGGGTATCCGTAAACGGGCCTTGGCCTGGGATTCCCCCGGCGTACGGAACCCCGGTTCGG
Organism: Syntrophobacteraceae bacterium; assembly: GCA_029974695.1. Classification (GTDB taxonomy): domain Bacteria; phylum Desulfobacterota; class Syntrophobacteria; order Syntrophobacterales; family Syntrophobacteraceae; genus JAGPLX01. The sequence goes on from JARKQW010000353.1 coordinate 8,854, forward strand.
GCAGGTGTGGAATCCATGAGAAGACCCGGCCACGGGCTCTCGTCGTTGCGGCGGTCTGCGGGACACGACCCCGGGACATCCGCACCTCCACGGTTGAGCGGCACCCGACCACCCGGCCCAGATGTCCGAAAAGATACTACTGATTGTCCCCGCGTGGTCGGGTGGCCGGCTCCAACCGTTTGTTGGCCTTTTCCTTCAATTTGTAGGCTTTGAGCTTTCGATTGAAATGGTAAAGCTCACTGAGCTTTTTGAGAACCCTATCGATCTTTGTCATCTTCAAGCTTTTCTATATCCGCCTGATCCTGCTTGGAGTCCCTCGTCCTCTTAAGCCAGATCAGATCACGTTTGTGCGCGATCATCACTTTTCCCTCTTCCGACTCTGCTTCCACCGCATTCCGGATTATGTTTCCGACCTCCTCATTCCCGGCGACGAGAATATCGATCAGCATTTCATCCTCTTCGTCTACGACTTTCAAGAACCGGTGAAACTCGATGGCTACGTTCGGGAATGTCCATGGCGACGCGGATTCGAGATATCCATACTTCTCGATAATGCCTCTTATCTTGTCGAAGTCTTCGGGGTCAACGAGGAGATCGATGTCCCTCGTAAATCGCGGCTCGGCGTAGAAGGCCATAGCAACCCCACCTACCAGGGCATACCTCACTGTCTGCTTTTCCAACTCCAACACAAGCTGTTTGAATTCTTCAAATACATTCATGCTTTCTTCCTAATGGGCGACCAAACCCCTAACGCTCGTTGGGCCGGGCCTGCAACCTCCTCAAGCCGAAGGCGATCACGGACACCGCCAACAGCGTCATGGCTCCTCCCACCAAACCGGCCACGGTAGTCCCGGCATTGACGGCGGGCCAGGGCTCTTCCCGGGATTCCGTTGAGCCTTCCGAGGGATGTTGCGAGGACGCGGTGTCCTTGAAGTCGTAGCCGGGCAGAAAGGCGATCTTCTCCTGGATCTTTGCCAGGAAAGCATGGACCGTGTCCCCGGGGGCCTCGAGTTCCTCCTTGCCCGTTGTCTTGGAGATGGACCATTCCAGCCCGTCGGGATTGGAGGAAGCAAACCAGGAGAGGGTCCCGGCGGTGAGGGCGGACACCAGGAGGAACCCGACAAGCACGGGCTTCATGGACGAACCCTTTTGCACGGCCGGGCCGTGAGCCTCCGCCAGCAGGTCGGGTCGAGCCTTCCCCACGGAATTGAGGACGGCGGCCGTTACCAGGCCTTCGATCACCCCGATGGCAAGGTGGATGGGCTGCATGAGCAGGAGAAACGTGTCCATGGGCAGCTCGGAAATCCCCGAGAGGGTGGTCTGAATCACAACGGAAAGGGCGCCCAACTGGAGCCCAACGATGGACGCGACGGAGGCCCCGGCCAGGACGCGGCCCGGGGTGGGACGACCGGAAACGATCTTTCTGTAAAGGAGAGGGTAGGCCACGAAACAGGGGAAGAATCCCAGGTTTAAGACGTTGCAGCCCAGGGCCAAAATGCCTCCGTCCGCAAAGAACAATGCCTGGATGGTCAAAATAGAGGCCATGGTGAGAAAGGCGGCGTGGGGTCCCAGGAGCACGGCAAGGATCATTCCCCCTCCCAGGTGTCCGCTCGATCCCGTCGCGGGAATGGAAAAGTTGATCATTTGTGCTGCAAAGATGAAAGCTCCCAGAACCCCCATGAGAGGGGCTTTCCTCTCGTCCGGATCTTTCTTCACCTTCGCGGCGCTGTAAAGGGTCAGCGCCGCCGAGGCGCCCCACATTGCAGCGCCCACCCCCGGAGAAATCAATGCGTCGGCCATGTGCATGGATCCAATTCCTTTCCTTGCGGCACGCGGGACCGGGCCTCGTGGGCTTTGGCGGCGGTTCTGGTCCGCCGGGGTGTTCCTGCCGTGGAACAACCGGGTGATTTGGCCCTTCAGTGAAGCCCGACCCGCAAACAAAACAGGCCCTCGGGACCCTCCAGGGATCACTCAGGCCTTCATGGCCGGACATGGGAGTTGCGGGGAGTGCAAAACTTTGGTTCTCTTCGGAGCTTCATGCTCCCGTTGAACCTAAACTACCCGGTCCGTCAGGGAGTGTCAATCCGATTTTGACGTTCGATCCTGCCGCCGACACCGGGTACCGGTCCCGGGGTCTCATTGCTCCCTTTCCACAAGGTCGAGGATTCTCTCCACAACCCCTTCTTCGCACAGGAGGTCCGTATCTACCGAGATTCGGGCTGCGGCTGCATACAGGGGCGTTCGTTCCCGAAGCAGGGTTTCGATCTCCTCGCGCAGGGGCAGGGAAGAGAGGGGCGGGCGCTGGGTAACGGACACAGGGTCCGCCAACATTCGGGATTCGATGGTGTCGGCCGACGCCTTCAGCCAGACGACTTGGAAGGCCCGTTTCAGGATCTCCCGGTTGTCCCGGTTCAGAACCACTCCACCCCCCGTGGCCACCACCACGCCGTCCATTTCCGCCAGCCTCGAGAGAAGCTCCGATTCCTGCTCTCGAAAGGACTTCCATCCGTGTCGGCGCACCCAGCAATCGATGGTGGTCCCAAAGGATTGGGTGAGAAAGTCGTCCATGTCCACAAAGGTCCTAGCCAGCTTCCGGGCAAGAATCCTTCCCACACGAGTCTTCCCTGTTGTTCTGAAACCGATCAATGCTATATTACCGAGGCTCATGAATCCATGCTCACTCGAAGTAGGTCGATACCATGGCGGCAGAAAGGCTCACGGCAGAGGCGGTGCAAAAGGAGTTCCGGCGGCCCATCTTGGCGGATCGATTCCCCCGGCTCCCCCTCTTGCTGGGACGGTTGCTTCGCCTGTGGCATCGAAGCTGTCGGTTCACCCTCCTGGGAACCCGGTACGAAGAAGAGGTCCTCTCTCGGGGGCCCGCCGTTCTCTATGCCTGCTGGCACTTTGCTTATCCAGCCGTGATTTACCATTTTCGAGACCGGAATGGAATGCTCATGGTCAGCCGCAGCCGAGACGGGGAGTGGATTGCCCGGGTGCTCGAACACATGGGATTCCGGAGCGCCCGGGGTTCCCCGGGCAAGGGAGGCGGCACGGCGCTTCGCCGGATGATCGGGCATATCAAAGAGGGCTACCCGGGGGGCATCATCGCCGACGGGTCTCAAGGGCCTCCCCTGGTTGCTCAAAAGGGAATCCTGGTCCTGGCCCGGCATACCGGGGTGCCCCTGGTGCCCGTGAGCATGGCGGCCCGCCCTTGCTGGCGCTTTCCCAGCTGGGATCGAACGGTGCTGGTAAAGCCCTTCGGGCATGTGGCCCTGGCTTTCGGTCCCCCCATCCGAGTGGCCCCGAACGCCTCCTCCGAGGACCTCGAGGGGGTGAGAAGGACCCTGCAGGAGCGCCTCAGAGAGCTCACCCACCAGTGCGAGGAAGCCCTTTCCCGGTGATGTCTTTGTCGATCCTTCGTCCACTGGAACCTTGAAAAGTCGTTGGGGCTTTGATATTTGGTCCGTGGAATCCGCCTGCGGCTCGATGCAACGAGCCTTTGGTCGACGGGCCGTGGAGGGTCCCGGGTTTTTCCTGCCGGAGGGCAGGGTTTCCCGAGTCATTCGGTTGGGGGTTTGGAGTAGAGCAAATGATCGCTGGTTCCGCGGAAGCGGAACGGGAGGAAAGTCCGGGCTCCACAGGGCAGGATGCTGGGTAACGCCCAGTCTCGGCGACGAGGAGGACAGTGCCACAGAAAGCAAACCGCCCCGCCTCGTGCGGGGTAAGGGTGAAACGGTGAGGTAAGAGCTCACCAGTCCCGATGGCGACATCGGGAGCTAGGCAAACCCCATCCGGTGCAAGACCAAATAGGAGAGCGTTTGAGGGCGGCCCGTCCGAGCTCTCGGGTAGGTTGCTGGACCTCGTCGGTAACGGCGAGGCTAGAGGAATGATCATTGCCCGGGGACCCCCTCCGGGGGGCCCAGGGAACAGAACCCGGCTTATGATCTGCTCCAGACCCCCTTTCTTTTTCACCCCTTGAAACGTAGCCGTATGCCGAAAACCTATGCCGTCATCGCCGCCGCCGGGCGGGGTCTCCGGATGGGAAAGAAGACCCCCAAGCAGTTTCTCGAGATCGCGGGGAAGCCCATTCTGCACCACACTCTGGCCAATGTGTTTCGGGCACGCTTTCTGGACGGCATTTTCCTCGTGGTGCCCGAGGACTACCTGGACGAATCCCGGAAGCTCGCAGACAGGGTTCGGGAAGAGGCGTCCCGGGGAAGAGACCCGGGGGGCGTTCCCATTGGAGTGATCGCCGGGGGGCCCGAGCGGCAGGACAGCGTGTTCAACGCACTGAGCGTGCTTCCCCGGGAAGTGGAGTGGGTCCTGATCCATGACGGAGTCCGTCCCTTCCCGTCGGCCCGACTGCTGGAGGAAACCTGGGAAACGGCCCGGCGCACCGGGGCGGCCATCACTGCGGTGCCCTCCACGGATACCGTGAAAAGGGTCCTTGAACGGGAGGTCGTCCAGACCCTTGCCCGAGAAGAGATCTGGCTGGTGCAGACCCCCCAGGTTTTCCGAAAGGACCTCCTGCTGGAAGCGTACGGAGCCGCAAGACGAAACGGCTGGACCGCCACGGACGATGCGGCCTTGATCGAACGGCTGGGAAAACCGGTCACGGTGGTGGAAGGGGAGCGGTCCAACATCAAGGTCACCACCCCGGCGGATGTGCAATGGGCCGCCTGGTACTGGAGCTCCCGGGGCAACGACCGGGAATGACGGGCCGGGCTGTCCGCGGAGATTGCGGGGACCGGACTCTTCGTGGAAGGAAGATCACATGCGGGTGGGTTTCGGATATGACGTGCACCGGTTGGTGCCCGATCGGCCCCTAATCCTGGGCGGGAGTTCCATACCCCACACCCACGGACTCCTGGGGCATTCCGATGCCGACGTCCTGCTCCACGCCATCTGCGACGGGCTGTTGGGGGCCGCGTCCCTGGGAGACATCGGCCATCATTTCCCGGATTCGGACCCCGAGTTCAAAGGGATTTCCAGCCTGATTCTCCTGGAACGAACCATGGAGCTGGTTCGGCAAAGGGGGTGGGAGCTCGAAAACGTCGATTGCACCATCGTCTGTCAAAAGCCTCGCCTGGCCCCTTACATTCCCCGCATGGTCCAAGAGATCGCCCGGGCAACCGGTGCACCGCCCCATTGCATCAATGTGAAGGCCACCACCACCGAACACCTGGGTTTTGCCGGGCGAGAAGAGGGGATCGCCGCCTATGCAACGGTGCTCCTGCGAAGAGGACCGGCCCGCCCAGGAGAGGAGCAAACCGCACGAGAACCGGGTCTGGGGGCATGATCCGTCCATCCGGCCTTGCGACCTCCCCCGGTCCTCCTTCGAGGGAGGAGGCAAGAAGGTCGCCGCCCCGGACAGAGAGGGAAGGAGAACCGACGAGAATGGCATTGCAGGTTTACAACACCCTCACCAAGCGCAAGGAAGAATTCGTCCCCCTCGAGCCGGGAAAGGTTCGGTTGTACGTGTGCGGAGTCACGGTCTACGACGTTTGCCACATCGGACATGCCCGTTCTGCCATTGTCTTCGATGTGATCTACCGGTACCTGACCCACCTGGGCTTTGATGTGACCTACGTGCGGAATTTTACGGACATCGACGACAAGATCCTCCGCAAGTGTTCCGAGGAAAACACCGACTACCGAACCATCGCGGACCGGTATATTGCCGGCTTCAACCAAGACATGGCCGTGCTGGGCACCCTGCCTCCCACCTTCGAACCCCTGGCTACGGACCATATTCCCCAGATGCTCGAAATCATCCGAAGGCTCGTGGACAAGGGATTCGCATACCAGGCCGGTTCCGACGTCTATTTCGAGGTCGAGAAATTCCCCGAGTACGGCAAGCTGTCGGGTCGCCGGCTGGAAGACATGATGGCGGGGGCCCGGGTGGACGTGGACGTCCATAAACGAAACCCCCTCGACTTTGTCCTCTGGAAAGGCAGCAAACCGGGTGAGCCCGCATGGGATTCCCCCTGGGGCCCGGGACGCCCCGGATGGCATATCGAATGTTCCGCCATGGGAAACCAATACCTGGGAGCGACTTTCGACATTCACGGGGGGGGAAAAGACCTCATCTTTCCCCATCATGAAAACGAGATTGCCCAGAGCGAGGCCGCCTTTGGGGTTCCGTTCGTGCGCTACTGGATCCACAACGGGTTCGTGAACATCAACAACGAGAAGATGTCCAAGTCCCTGGGCAACTTCTTCACCATTCGCGATGTGCTCGAGAGAGTGCACCCCGAGGCCCTTC
>JARKQW010000381.1 GCA_029974695.1 Syntrophobacteraceae bacterium
GGACCCGTTTCCTCCGGGAGGCAAACCTTGTGCCGGGAACGCCTCCCAAAATCACTTTCTGCAAGCATAGGGAAATACTTACGAAAATGATTTGCTTCTTTTCTTGGAGCCCCGGATGAGTTAACGTGAGTTACCTTTCGACAACCGTTAAGCTAACAGGAGATAATCCGATGGAGGATCGTCTGTACCAGGCCGTGGTGGAAACCATGCAGGACGGGCTGCTCATGGTGGACGACCACGGGATGATCACCGCGGTCAACCCAGCCTTCACTACCATGACGGGCTATTCCAACCGGGACTTGGTCGGCCGACGTTGCACGGTGCTCAACTGCACGGGATGCGAAATCTTGGACAAAGGACCCGGGAAGCTTTGGTGCTCCCTTTTCGCCAAAGGGGGAGTGCGAAATCGACGCTGTGAGATCTCCGCCAAGGGGGGACACATCGTTCATGTGGTCAAGCAGGCGGTGGTGCTCTACGACGAGCACGGCAACCCCAACTGTGCCGTCGAAACCCTCAAGGACGTTTCCCAATTGGTCAACCAGGAAAAGGAAATCCAGTCCCTCCGCGCCACCTTGGAAGGTCACGAGGAATCCCACGGCATCATCGGGCATTCTCGCGGGATTCTCGGGCTGCTGGACCTGGTTCGCAACGTGGGCCAATCGGATGCCCCCGTACTCATCCACGGCGAATCGGGGGTCGGCAAGGAGTTGGTGGCTCGGGCGGTTCATGAATGCGGGAATCGAGCCGAGGGACCTTTCATCAAGGTGAACTGCTCGTCCCTCAACGAAAATCTCCTGGAAAGCGAGTTATTCGGTCATGTGAAAGGAGCCTTCACCGGAGCCAACCGGGACCGTGTGGGGAGGTTCGAGGCGGCATGCGGCGGGTCCATCTTCCTGGATGAAATCGGGGACATCTCCCCTTCCATCCAGGTAAAGCTGCTTCGAGTTCTCGAGTCCAAGGAAATCGAGCGGGTGGGGGATCACAAGCCCGTACCCGTCGATGCCCGCATCATCACCGCAACCAACCGGGATATCGAGGCACTCACCTCCCGGGGGGATTTCCGCCAAGACTTGTTCTATCGCATCAATGTCGTGCCCGTTCGCGTGCCGCCCCTCCGGGAACATCCCGAAGACATCCCTCTTCTTGCGCAGTATTTCATCGACCGAATCGCGGCTCACAGCGGGAAACCCATCGCCGGTCTAAGCCCGCAAGCCTTGGAGGTCATGATCGCTTATCCCTGGCCGGGCAACGTTCGGGAGCTTCGCAACACCATCGAATATTCCTTTGTCTTGTGCCCCGACAGCATCATCGACGTGTGCCACCTGCCCAGTCGCATCGCCTCGACCCAGAGGGGTTTGTCCTGTCCCAAGCCGTCCCCGTCGGACACCCTGAGAACGGTCCTGGCGGAATCCGCCATGCAAACGGAGCGGGAGATCCTGAGGAAAGCACTCCGGGATTCGGGAGGCAACCAGGCGGAAGCGGCTCGATTACTGGGAGTGAGCCGGGTGACCGTCTGGAAGAAGATGAAAAAGCACGGCTTGAGCCTCAAGAAGGAGCTGGCATAGGCCCGGGAGCGGAACCCAACCCCTCGGTACGGCCTTGGGCGGGTGCTCGACCCCGCGGACTCTACCGGGTCCTCCCCAAGAATTTGAGTCCGTACGGGCACACCGAAGAGCAGATTCCACAGACATGTCCCTTGTGGAACCGGTACCAGTGTTCTTTTTTCCATCCGTCGCAAGCATACACGTCCAGGATCTCTTCCCGCGGCATTCCCGGGTACCAGGCGGCCCCCGTCAAAGCCCCGGCCGGGCAGGCTTCCACGCAACGAGCACAGCTTCCGCAGAAATGCCGCTCCATGGGAGGCCCACAGGGAAGCGCCAGGTCCGTGAAGACGGTTCCCAATCGGACCCATGACCCAAATCTGCGGGTGACCAGCTGACAATGCCGACCGATCCAGCCCAGGCCTGCCCGAGTGGCGGCCGTTTTGTGGGGAAAATCTCCGCGGATGCGGACGGGGTCGGTACGGGCCGAAGCCTCCAGCGGTTTGGAGCGATATCCCCTGCGTGCAAGCTCGGTCGCCAGTTCTCGCGACGTCTCGTTGATCCGGTCATTCACCCGGGCGTATTCATCGGCATAATCCCGGTTGGGGCCGTTGCGGATCCGGGCCATGATTCGAGGGCTCAGGGGAACGGCCCACGAGACGGCAAAGGGAAAGCCCCGTCCCTGGTCGTCGGGCGGCGTGCAACCATCCCCCAAGTTTGCCGCACCCCAGAGGACAATGCCGCGTTCCTGCATCCATTGGATCAGCCAGGAAGGGCCGGAAGCGGTGGACGAAGACAAGGCAACCCTCCTTGGGGTCGACATCCCGGGGTCACTAGCGCCTCGAACCAATCGATTTCAAGCCAGTCCCACCAGGGGCAGCAAGATCCGGAGCCCGACCCAGATGAGGAGACCTCCCAGGATATCGAAGAATATTCCCGCCCGGATCATCTTCGTAATGGGAACCATGCCCGACCCGTAGACGATGGCGTTGGGCGGTGTGGACACGGGGAGCATAAAACCCCAGCTCGCACCCAGGGTGGCGCCGATGGCAGGAGGGATGGGATTGACCCCCGCCGCCTGGGCCAGGGAAATCATCACCGGCACCACCATGTTGGCCGAAGCGGTGTTCGACGAGGTTTCACTCACGATGATGGCAATGAAGACGGCCCCGAAAGTAATGCCCCACACGGAGGATGCTCCGCTCAGCCCCAGGAGGCCCTTGCCGATGACCTCCGCCAACTTCAGCTCGAACATGAGATTTCCCAGGGTGATTCCGCCCCCGAAGAGCAAGAGGGTTCCCCAGTCGATCTTGACCGCCTGGCCCCAGGAGAGGGTGAATTCCCGTTCTCTCCAATTGACCGGGAGGAGGAACAGCAAGGTCGCGCCGATGAGTGCGGCCACGCCTTCGGGCACGTATCTTCCGTAGGTCTTGGAAATCGGGGCATCGGTCCCGTAAAGAATGGCCAGCACGCCGGGAATCAGCCAGAGGGTCACGGTGACCAGGAACGCGAACATGGCATTCTTCTGTCCCTGGGTCCATTTGCCCAGCTGCATGCGTTCCTGGGCCACGTATTCCCGGCTCCCCGAGATATGCTCCACCTCCGGCTTGTGCAGGTAGTACATGAGAACATAGAGCAGGACAAACAACAGGATCACCAGGGGAACGGCAAAGGACATCCATTGAAAGAAGGCGATCTTGACGTGGCAGAACTTCTCGATCATGGCGATGCCGATGAGGTTCGGCGGGGTCCCGACGGGAGTGCCGATCCCTCCGGCGGAAGCCCCGTAAGCCGCCATGAGCATCATGCCCGTGCCGAATCGCAGCTTGGTCGGATCCATGCCGGTTCCGCTTTGCTGCCCCACAATGTCCGCCATGGCATACACGATGCCCAGGGCAATGGGAAACATCATGGCCGTTGAGGCGGTATTGCTGATCCACATGGAAAGAAAACCGCAGATGACCCCAAAGGCTGCCAGGATTCTCCCCGTGCTGTTTCCCACCGCCTTCATGGACATGATGGCATAGGCGAATCGCTTGTCCAACCCGTGAATGGCCATGGCTTCGGCCAGCATGAAGCCGCCCATGAAAAGGTAGATGATCGGGTCCGCAAAGGGCGCGAACACCTTCTTGACGTCGGCAATTCCGAAAAGAACGCACAGGACGGCCCCCATCAAAGCGCTCATGGGAATGGGAATGGGCTCCGTGATCCACCACACGCCCACCCAACCGATGATCGCCGCCAGTTTATGAGCTTGTGGACTCAGGGAGGGCATCGGCATCAGGTACAGCATGAGGCCCACTGCAGGGCCGAGAACCAAACCGATGGTGTTGCGCCAGCGTTCGAAACGTTCCTCCTGGGGCGAAAGAGTTTCCTTGGCCTCCAAGAGGCTCTTCCTGTCTTTGAACTCCTTTTCCGATACAATTTCCGCCATTGGGTTCCCTCCTTCAAGATCCGAGATCCGCTATCGAGTTCGTCCGCCACCGCATCAGAGGGATGAGGGCTTACTTCATTCCGGACCGACTTATCTCCTTGCATACTTTGCTGAATACATCGCTGAGGCGCACAATGCCGATGGTTGCCCTCCCGGACACCACCACCAGGCTCTCGTAGGGGCCCGAGACCAACCGCCTGAACACCACTTCCATGGGGGTATCGTCCTCGATGTATTGGCTCTCCTCGTAGTGAATCATGGCTTCCTTCACCCGGACGTAATGGGCGGCGGTGTGAAGGCGGGTCAGGACCTTCCCCCACGCCGTGGTGAGCTCGGGAGGAAACGGAGGCAGCGTGGTGTCGTGAGAACTCGAGGCGGCGGAAGGCTCGCCCGACAAATCCGCCGGGGCGTCCGACAAGGCCCGCAGCATGCCCGCATGACCCGCGCTGCCGATGATCTTGAAATCCTTGTCGTACACCAGCACCAGTCGTGGTCGGTATTCCGACTGGCAGCGGCGACGCCAGGCCTCGAGCATCACCACGGCATCGTAGATGGTTCTGTCCTCGGCAACCCGAGCGCAGTCGGACGCCGGAATCATCAAGTCCCTTGCTTTCATGCGCACTCTCCTGGAACGGGGAACAATGGAAACCTCAAACGGAGTGGTCGGCGCTCAGATGTTAGCGGCAACCCAATTCCTTCGGCAACCTCCGGAATGGGAACACGGACTCGACGGGTGCAACCCCACTCAAAACAACCACTCGATCTCTCAGGCCAACAGCGTACTGCCAACAACCAATCGCTCCATTCGGGCAAAGGTTTGGTCGAGCCCACCGCCGGAGTCTAATCCGGGAGGATTCAGGCAGCAAGCAGGAATTCAGCTTTCTGCGCCTGTCCTCGGGACCCATGCCCGTAGGGGCCGGGGCAACGAAGAAGCGTTCGCCAAGTCAAGTTCATGGAATAACCTGAAAAATGCATCACGGAACTTTTGGGGACCCGCCGAGACCTTTTCGGGTTTCTCCGCCGATTCCGATCCATGCTTTTCTTTGACAGGGAGCGCACGGAGAACCTAAAATCATTCCAGGAAACGATCGAGGCCAATTTCCCCAACGCGAGAGGAGCGACCAATGAAGAAGCTGACCGTTCGGCCAGGGATCAAACCCGTCAGATGGGTCCGCGATATGCACTCGAAAGCGTTCGGCATTCCGACAAGAACGGAAGTCCGGGGCAAATGCCCGGATGCCGGTTTTCGCCGCGACGGCGGGACGTTGGTCGCTTTGTTTCTGGGGACCCTGCTCAGCGCATTGGCATTCATGGTTGCGGGAGCTGCGGGCATCGCCGCGGCGACGGGACAGGAGAGAGCACCCATCAAGGTCGGCGTCGTCCTTCCCTTGACGGGAGCGCAGCGGGAATTTGGCGAGATGGAGAAGAACTCCTTTCTCATGGGCTTGGAAGAGATCAATGCTGCGGGCGGCGTAAACGGCCGGCCCATCGAGTTGCTGATTGAAGATGACCGTTCGAGGATCGAGGTGGGAAGAGCCGCCGCAGAGAAGCTCATCCTCCAAGACCAAGTGATCGCTTTGACGGGCGGCTATTCATCCGATGTAACTTTCGCCGTGGCCGCCGTGGCCCAGTATCGGAAAACCCCTTTTGTGATCACCACGGGATCTGCGGACGAGATCACCCAACAGGGAGCCGAATACGTGTTTCGCCTGAATCAGCCCGTAAGCCGGTACGCCACGGCCCTCGTCGAATTTCTTCAGGAAGTCGTTAAGCCCAAGAGTGTGGCGGTATTGTACGAGAACAGTCTTTTTGGCCGGTCCGGTTCGAACATGTTTGTCGACCTGGCGATCGAGGCGGGTTGGCAAGTGCTCATGAAAGAGAGCTTTGAACCCGGGACCCAGGATTACAAGCCTCTTCTCACCCGAACCCGGACCCTCAAGCCCGACGTAGTGTACGTCATCGCCTACGTCAAGGAAGCCGCAGCTCTGGTACAGCAGGCCAAAGAGATCCGATTGACTCCCAAGGTTTTCGCCGGTGCGGCTGCCGGCTTTACCCTGCCCGAGTTTCGCACCCTTGCGGGCCATGCGGCGGAAAACGTTTTCTCCGCGACTCTCTGGACCCCCCAGGTCCCTTACCCGGGGGCGCGCCAATATTACCAGAGCTACCTGAAAAGATTCGGATCCGAGCCGGACTACCACGGTGCCGAGGCTTATGCCTCCGTCTACGTGGTGGCGGACGCCCTGAAGAGGGCGAAGGAGCTGACCCCCGGGGGCGTTCGCGAGGCCCTGGCGAAAACCGACATGATGACCGCTTTCGGGCCCGTGAGGTTCACGTCTTACGACAACAAGACCCAGCAGAACTCGTTGCCGACTTTCCTGGTCCAGTGGCAAAAGGGAGCCCTGGAGACCGTCTGGCCCCGGACCGTCGCCACCAAGACCTACGTGTTCTCCGAATGAACATTGCCGGGAAGAGGCTTTGGGCCCCGGCGCCCCCGAGTGGCATACGCCTCACAAGGATCAGACACTTCCGGCGGCTTGCCCCTGCAGGACGACCGGGGCTTTCCGCTTCCCCGAGCGGTGATTGAGGGGGTGGGGAGCGGATTTTGGAGGAGGGATCAAAAGAATCCCCCGGCCTCCAAGACCGGGGGATCTGTCCTTTCCTCGCCGCACCCGTTTGAAGCGCGGTTAGAAGTCCCGGTACTCGTGGTCGTCCTGGGGAAGAAGCGGTTGAGTCTTTCCCCTGCGAAACAGGGACGCGGCAGACAGTAGGGCCTTGCCGTTGCCTTTTCGCTGGGGAGGTGCACCGGGCACAGGGGAAGGAGGGGCCGCAGAAACCGAGAGGACACGGGTCACGGCAGCCTTTTCTTTCCCGGGAAGACTCAACGCCCCTTGGACGGTACCTCCCACCAATCGGGCCAAATCCTCGACGTAACCCCTCAACTGGACCGCCTGGGCCTTCATTTGCTGCGATGCCGATGCGGACTCCTCAGCACTGGACGCACTCTTCTGAGTGACCTTGTCCATCTCCGCCACGGCATGGCTGACTTGGCCGATTCCCTGGGATTGCTCCTGAGAGGCGGCGGCAATTTCGCGAACCAACTCTCCGGATTTTATCACGCTCCCCGTCACCTGGTTGAATTCGGCGTTGGTCTTTTCAACCAGTTGGGAGCCTTCCTTGATCCTCTTTACCGTTCCTTCAATGAGGTCGGCCGTGTTCTTGGCCGCCTCCGCCGCCCGCATGGCAAGGTTTCGCACCTCATCGGCCACCACGGCGAACCCGGCCCCCGCCTCACCGGCTCGAGCCGCCTCCACCGCGGCGTTGAGCGCCAGAAGGTTGCTCTGGAAAGCTATCTCATCGATGGTCTTGATTATCTTCTGCGTCTCCTGGGAAGCCCGGCTGATTTCGTTCATGGACGAGGTGAGGCTTTCCATTCTGGTAGCGCGCAGGGGCGAGGTTTATCCCATATGTATCAAGCCAAATCCGACAAGCTGGTCACGAAGAGTACGAAGGAGGCACGAAGAGCACGAAGAAAAGGCTGTGAGTCCTTCTCCGTACTGCTCTCCGCATTCTCTTGTTCTTTTCAGCATAAAACTATGCTTAAGCATTCAGAATATTTGCATTTCTTCGTCCCCTTCGTGACTCCTTCGTGGACTTGGTGACCGTTTTGCATTCTGCTTCCGGTACTTGTCATTGGTAGCGGCGAAGCGCATGGTTCTACCGGCGCCAGGGCTTTTAGGCTTAGCTTGATGTGTATGGGGTTTGTCCCTGCCCGATCACGCAATACTCTGAGCAGACATCACGGGTTTCAGCTAATGATCGATGGCCTTGGCAATCCCAATCCCCGTGTTCTGCCTTACGTACACCTCGTCGAACGCGTCCCGCTCCCGCTTGTTCGGGAACCACAGTGAGAAGACAATGGCCGCCAGGAAACCGATGGGCACAGAGGCCAGCCCCGGGTTCTTGAATGGGAACCACGGCTTGTCCAAACCCATTATCGAGGTTTGGTCCCTGTTCTTTGCATAATCGTCATGCGCCTTCTTCAGCGTCGCCTGCTCCCTGTCGGTGAGGACGGCGCCGTCCGCCTGCTTCTTCTCCAGCGTGGTGTAGATTTTCTGAGCGCTTGCCGCTATCACCTTTGGGTACTGCAT